>CAZUSN010000006.1:0-22475 GCA_964623035.1 uncultured Dehalococcoidaceae bacterium
GAACTGGATAATAAACCTGAAGTAAAGGAAGAAGGGAACAGGTTAGCCGTAGAAGTGGCAGAACCTGTTCTCGGCGGAAAGCTAAAGCTTGAGCCTGACCTAGTGGTGTTAAGCCCGGCTATTATACCTAATGATAACGCTCCATTAGCCAGAATCCTAGGCGTTGAACTGACTGAAGACGGCTTCTTCCAGGAGGCGGAGAACAAATTCCGCCCGGTAGATTTTCTTATCGAAGGCGTCTTTGTCTGTGGTCTGGCACATTCCCCGCGAGGAGTAGCCGAAAGCATTGTTCAGGCTCAGGCCGCCGCCTGGAGGGCGGTATCAATACTTGCCAGAGGGCAATTGGTATCAGGGAAGGCGGTCTCTGAGATTATTCAGAGGCAGTGCAGTAAGTGTGAACAGTGTGTCCGGGTCTGCCCTTATGGTGCCAGAGTGAAGGATGAGGAAAGCGATGAAGTAATGGTAAGAGAGGCATTATGTCAGGGCTGTGGAGCGTGTGTCGTTGCCTGCCCCAGTGGGGCAGCCAAGTTAAGGGGATTTAAAGAGAAGCAGGTCTTTTCACTGCTTGATGCTGCTTTTTCGCGGTAAGGAGGTAAATCAGTGACTGAAGGAAGTCAATTTGAGCCGGTGATAGTTGGGTTCTTCTGCAATTGGTGTACGGCTACCGCTGCCGACTTAGCCGGCACCCTTAGAATGCAGTATCCTCCCAATGTCCGCCCCATCCGAGCCATGTGCAGTGGCTCAATAGACCCGGTGTATGTGCTGAGAGCCCTGCTCGGCGGCGCCGATGGGATAATCTTGGGTGGATGTCCACCGGGTGATTGCCATTATGTCTCCGGTAACTATAAAGCCAGGAGGAGAATGACCATCCTCAAGACTATCCTTTCTACTCTGGGTCTTGAAAAGGACAGGGTCTGGGTCAGGTGGATTAGTGCTGCTGAGGGGGCAAAATTCGCTCGAACAATGAATGCAGTTACCCAGGAAATCAGAAAATTGGGACCAAATCCGATGAAAAGTGATTGGTCTATTTAGGGAGCAGCGATGGAGAGAAGTGCCATCTTACCAGTTAAAGACGGGAGAGTGCTGGAAGCGATAAGAACCTTCCTGGGGAGTCTCCTAGAGAGGAAACTGGTTGAGGCTCTGGTTGTCCCTCTGGAGCTTCCCAGCAGAGACAATGTGGTGCCAGCCATTGTGAGCAGTCCGGATAAACTTCAATTGGCTAATCCCCTGGCTCCGGTAATGCCAGTCAACTCGGCACGGGTGGTTTCTGCCATCACTGTGCTCTCGCCCAGTCCGAGAAAGCTGGGGGTGGTCCTGCGCTCCTGTGAACTGAGGGCACTTATCGAGCTGGTGAAGCTGAAGCAAGCCTCGCTGGAGAACCTGCTTCTTATCGGCATTGATTGCCTGGGAACCTATTCGGTAAGCGACTATGGTAAGTTTATTAAGGAAACCGCATCACCAGTTGCCGATTTCCTGAACAAGTTCCGTGAGGGGAAGGAAGACACGCATTTGAGAAAAGCCTGCCAGGTATGTGAATATCCTGTTCCCAGCAATGCCGACTTAATTCTCGGGCTGGTAGGTGTGGATTTCGATACCGGTATCATCCTTGAAGCGGCTACCCCGGAAGGCAAGAGAATAATGGCAGAGCTAGGACTTAATGAAGGCACGGTAAAGGAGAGGGAAGCTGCCATCTCCAGGCTGGTCTCCCAGAGGACTAAGAAGAGGGACCAGCTTTTTGAGCAAATCCAAAAGCAGACCCACGGTCTAAAAAATCTGATGGCTACCCTTGCCCCCTGCCTCAACTGTCATAATTGTAAGACAGCCTGCCCTCTGTGCTATTGTCGGGAATGTTTCTTTGACTCCCCTGTTTTCGAATTTGAAGCCGAAAAGTATTTGGGGTGGGCGCAAAGGCGGGGCGCTCTCAGAATGCCCGCTGATACCTTACTTTATCATCTGACCCGACTGAATCATATGGTTATCTCCTGTGTGGGCTGTGGGATGTGCAGCGAAGCCTGCCCCAGCGATATACCTGTATATGAAATCTTTCGCCTGGTGGGCTATCAGGTGCAAAAGACCTTCGATTATGTTCCGGGCAGGAGCCTGGAAGAGGAATTGCCCCTGACCACTTTCCGGGAAACAGAACTAACTGATATGGGGACTTAGTCAGATGCAGTATGCTGATAAAAATGGCTTAGCAGTATATGATGCCAACTTCTCGCCAGAGATAAAGGCGGCAAGCGGGACGAACTTCAACCGCTGTTACCAGTGTCTCACTTGTAGCCTGGGTTGTCCCTCGGCTTTCGCCATGGATTATCTTCCCAACCAGATAGTCAGGATGGTGCAGTTGGGTCTCAAACGGAAAACGTTAACTAGCTCCACCCTATGGGTCTGTGCCAACTGCGAAACCTGCGTCACCCGCTGCCCGAACGACGTGGATATATTGAGATTGATGGACGCCCTGCGGGAGAAGGCTTTGCAGGAGGGAACGGTAAAGGAGAGAGCCGTTACTGCCTTTCATCAAGCCTTTTTAGACAATATAAAACGATGGGGAAGACAACATGAGCTAACTCTAATGCTAAAGCTCAAACTCAAGACAATGGATTTCTTCAGTGATTTGGATTTAGGAATTAAGATGTTTCTGAAGGGCAAGCTAAAACTGCTTCCACGGAGTCTTAAAGCTGTTAGAGAGATGAGAGCTATTTTCCGGAGAACGGAAAAGCGACTTACCGGAGGAGAAGGGGCTTGAAATACGCCTATTATCCCGGCTGTTCTCTTGAAGCGACTGCCAAAGAGTATGATTTATCGGTAAGAGCGGTCTGTGCCAACCTGGGGATAGAGCTGGCTGAGCTGCCTGATTGGAGCTGTTGCGGAGCCTCTTCAGGGCATAACACCAATCGCTGGCTGGCTCACGCTCTGGCGGGGAGAAACCTGGCTCTTGCCGAGAGGCTGGGGCTGGATATCGCTGTTGCCTGCCCCGCTTGTTATATCAGGCTCAGAACGACAAGTCATGAAATGAAGGCTAATTCCCAACAGCGAGCTGAGCTGGCAGAGCTAATTGCCATGCCTTATCAAGCCAGTGGTAATACCAGGCATTTCCTAGACATAATCTGCAATGACCTCGGTCTGGAAAGCTTGAGGAAGAAAGTGGTGAAGCCTCTCCGTGGTCTTAAATTGGCTTGCTATTATGGATGCTACCTGGTTCGGCCACCGGAAGTGGTCGCCTTTGATGACCCGGAAAATCCGCAAGCCATGGATGAGCTGCTGGATAACCTGGGAGCTGAGGTAAAAGATTGGTCAGGCAAGGTGGATTGCTGCGGGGGTAGTCTGTCATTGAGCAAAAGAGAGATAGCCAAACAATTGGTAAATGAGCTAACTGACATGGCACGGAAGGCTGGAGCCCAGGCAATAGTCGCTGCCTGCCCGCTTTGTCACGCAAATCTGGAGACAAGGCAGTCGGCGGCGAGAGAAAACAAGTTGCCTATCTTTTACTTCACTGAACTCATCGGGTTAGCCATGGGGATAACCGGGGTCGAGTCCTGGCTGAAGAAACACCTGATTTCCCCTTTTGGTCTGTTAGCCGCGTATCGCTTATAATCAAGTGGAGGATACCATGAGTGCCAAGGATGTCAAAAAGACTGGTGGAGCCGAAAAAGCCAAAGCGGTGAAGATAGAACTCATTCCGGTGTACGTGATGGGCAAGAGATACCTGGTGCCGGAAACCCTGACTATCATGAAGGCACTGGAATATGCGGGCTATCGATTTATTAGAGGGTGTGGCTGTCGGGGCGGTATCTGCGGGGCTTGCGCCACGGTTTATCGCAAGCCCGGGGATTACCACCTTCGTATCGGTTTGGCTTGCCAGACTGTGGTTGAACCAGACATGTATCTAACCCAGATACCTTTCTATCCAGCTAACCGGGCGAGCTACGACTTTGAACAGCTCACCTCCAACCCCGAAGAGATATTTAAACTGTATCCTGAGCTATTCCGCTGCCTTGCCTGCAATAGCTGTACCAAGGTCTGTCCCATGGATGTTCCAGTGATGGACGTTATCTCAGCGATAAAACAGGGAGATATCGCTAGGGCAGCTACCCTTTCCTTCAGTTGTATTCAGTGCGGGCTTTGTGTTAGTCGATGTATGGGGGAACTACCTCAATATCATATTGCTCAACTGGCCAGGAGAATTTACGGAAGTAAAATTGTTCCGAAGGCACAGCACTTAACTGAGGCTGCGGAAGCGGTGAAGAAGGGCAAGCATGAAGAGGTGCTTGAGAAGCTGAAGAAATACGATGTCAAGCGGCTCACCGAGCTATATAAAGCAAGAGAGATAGAACCAGAAATGGCTGGTGAGGATTGGACACCATCAAAGCGTGACAATCTCTAGGAGGAGAGCATGCCATATACTGAGGAACTCAAAAACCTGATTCGCATAGTGGAAAAAACCAGGCCCGAGAGAGTGGCTAGGAAAAGGCAGGGCAAGGATTTCCCCATGATGTCTCTGGAGGAAGCTGAAGAGATATTAAAGAAGTTTCATCCAGATTATAAAGAGGAAGGGCGGCGGGCGCTGAAGGTGGGGGTCAGCAAGGGGTATAGGGTAGCCCATGAGTTTGCTGACCTGCTTGAGGCTCGTAGCCGGATTGACCCGGACTTGGTTGACTTATCCCGTGTGGATATGGAAACTGATGTCCTGATAATCGGTGGAGGAGGGGCGGGAACTGCTGCTGCCATGCTTGCTGAGGAAAAAGGGGCAAAGGTGATTCTGGTCACCAAGCTGCGCCACGGCGACGCCAATACAATGATGGCGGAAGGAGGCATTCAGGGTGCCACCAAAGTGGCAAAAGACTCAGTTTGTCTCCACTACTTGGATACCATAGGTGGAGGGCACTTCAAAAACGACCCAGAGCTGGTCTATACTCTGGTTACCAAAGCCCCGGAAACGCTTTTGTGGCTGGAGCACCTGGGAGTCATGTTCTCCAAATTCCCTGATGGAAGGCTACGCTCCTTGCACGGCGGTGGCACCAGTCGTAAAAGGTTGCACTTCTGCGGCGATATTACCGGTGCTGAAATCATGCGTGATATCAGGGACGAGGCACGAAACCGGGAAAATATAACCGTGCTGGAGTTTTCCCCGGCAATTGAGCTAGTTCTAAATGAGCACGGTCATTGTGCCGGTGCTCTGCTCTATAATCTGGAGACGGAGGAGTATATCCTGGTCAAAGCCAAGGCGACCATCATTGCCACCGGCGGTTGTGGCCGATTGCATATTCAGGGTTATATGACCACTAATCACTACGGAGCGACCGCTGATGGTGTTGTCCTGGGTTACCGAGCTGGCTTGAAGCTTATGTTTCTGCATACTGTCCAGTATCATCCGACTGGTGCGGTCTTCCCCGAGCAGGTTGAAGGACTTCTGATTACAGAGAAGTTCAGAGGGGCAGGAGCCAATGTACTGAACATTGATGGAGAACAGTTTGTCAATGAACGTGAGCCCAGGGATGTGGAATCAGCGGCTTTCATCAGAGAGTGCCTGGAAAGGGGGAAAGGGGTTCCCACCCCGGCAGGCAGACTTGGTGTATGGCTGGACTCACCCATGGTCGACATAGTTTCAGGCGAAGGAACGGTGGAGAGGGACTTTCCGGGCAAATTTATCATGTTTAAACGGTTCGGCATTAACATCTCCAAGGAACCGATGCTGGTTTATCCCACCCTTCATTACCAAAACGGGGGACTGGAATTCAATGCCCGGGGAGAGTCCTCTATCCCCGGACTTTTCATTGCCGGCGAGGTCAGCGGCGGAGTTCACGGTGAGAACAGGCTTGTGGGCAATTCCCTGCTTGATGTTTTTGTTTTTGGTCGAATTGCCGGGGAAAATGCCGCCATTTATGCCAGGGAGAAGGCACAAGATGGCAAGCTGTCACTTGAGCATGTCAAGGCTTACCATAAAGAGCTGGAAGAATCAGGTATCGTCACCGATAGGGTGGCTCCGATATTACTACCGGACTATGCCAATCCAGAGGTGCGCCATAGACATCTCACTGCCCGCTCTGTGAAGCGCAATAAATAGATGCAGCCCAGCCTTAGTGTCAGTTTGAACGACTAAACTTGTTAACTTATTAATATAGTATTTTCGCAGGACCATTTTGGCTAGAAAGGAAGAATTTTATAGAAGGGCAAAACAAGCCAGCGAATCGGGTAAAGCTGCCCTGATTGAAGTTATCACCTGCGAGGAGTCCATGTTTTCCGAGTTGAGCTAGTCTTTCTCCCTTAAAAAATTGGGTAATAGACAGGTTGTCACCCGCTTTTGAGGATATACTTTGAGGTCGTTTACCAATCCCCTCACCCTTTATCCCTCTCCCCTTGCCAAGGGGAGAGGGAAGAGATTCTAGAGAGGGGGGCTTCGCCCCTCTCTGACTCATACTCCCCCTTCCCTTACCAAGGGAAGGGGGCAAGGGGGATAGGTTGCTAAACAATCTCATATTGAGCGAGGCGACTATTTGCTTTTGGGGCTTTCCCTGAAGGAAAAAGGCTTGACGAGATACTGTGGCTGTAATATTATTAAATCTGCGCAGGGTTAAGTCAATAATGATAATTTTCAGAGGGTTTACCTGTACCATGCCTGAATTGAAATTACGTGATAGTTTACCCTCGAGAGTTTGATGTCAGCCAACAAAGTAGTGAAGGGAGGTGATTTTTAAGGCAAATATAATCTAATACTAAAGGGCATCACTTTGAAGGGAAAATAGTTCTGTGATGATGCCAAGAAACTAAAAATGAATTGGAGGTTTTTATGACGAGCAAAGGAACTACCAGAGATATTGCTGAATTTGCCCTTAAGACCAGCTACGATGATTTTGATGATAAATTGCGACAGCGCACCAAAGAAATCTTGCTTGATAGCGTCGGCATGACTTTGCCCGGCGCTTTTATGGCTCAGGGTAAAGCTGCCATAAACTACATCAAGGAGCTTAAGGCTCCTGAGGAAGCAGGGGTCTGGGGCGCTGGCTTTCGCACTTCAGCGGAATGGGCGGCTATAGCCAATGGTTGCTCTTCCCATGCCACCGAGCTTGAAGATGATACTTACCCTGATGGCACTTACCAGGTAGGCATTTTCCCGGGTATTTTTGCTCTTGGAGAAAAGCTTCACATTAATGGCAAGCAGGCGATAGAAGGGTTTGTTATCGCCTTTGACATTGCTGCCAAGCTGGGATTAGCCTCTCTTGAGGCGATGACGCGGGGTTTCTGTGGGCCGGCTCTCCATTGCGCCATCGGTGTAGCCGCCAGCGCTGCCAAGATGCTGAAGCTTGATGTGAACAAGACAGTACATGCAGTTAGTATTGCCGCATCTCACGCCTCCGGGCTGTTAAAGCAGACCGGCGCTGGCATACACCTCTACGAGGCAGGAAAGTCCTCCAGAGACGGTATAAGCTCAGCCATGCTGGCCAAGCACGGTCTTACCGGACTGCCGACCATCATCGAGATGCCGATGGGCTATATGAATGCTATTGCCGGAGTGACCAATCCGGACCTCAAACTGGGCGTGGGGGGATTCCATTCGGTAAACATTGGCATCAAGAGGTATCCCTGTTGCTTCATGCAGCAGCAGTGCATGTTTGGTTTCCAGGAACTGGTTAAGAAGAACAATATTTCGGCTGATGATGTGGAGAGCATCACAGTAGATGTCCAGCCCGGCTTCCTCAGACCGGTGCGCTTCCACCATCCGGAAAATGAAGACCAGGCTAGATTTAGCTTGCCGCACAGCCTTGCCGTCCTGCTACTGCACAAAGACCGGAAGGTATTTCTGGATAGCTACAACGAGGCAAGTGTTCACGACCCGAAGGTGAAAGCTTTGCGGGATAAGGTAAAGATAGTTGTTCATCCAGAGTGGGACTTGCCCGGCATATCAGGACACGAAAACCCGGTAAAAATTCGTCTGAAGAATGGCAAGGAATTTTCGAAGGTATGCTCAAGCGCTGACGTATCCATGATTCTCAGCGTCGATGAGGTGCTGGAGAAATACATGGACTGCGCGCTGCGGGTGGTCTCCAAGAGTCGAGCGGAGAAGATAGCCGATATGATGTTAAGTCTGGAGAAGGTGAAAGATATCTCACAGATAAGTGAGTTGGCTACTTATCCCGATAAAAAATAACTTTCTCTAAAGTCCAACAAGGGAGGGGGTGTTTTATGCCCCCTTCCTTGTTTCATGAGGTAGATAACCCCCTTAAGATGGCGGATAATTTAGAACATACGAGGATACCCCGCAAACATCCCCCCGTCCACTAATATTGTTTCTCCGGTAGTATAGGATGACTCGTCTGAAGCAAAGAAGAGAACCGCTTTCGCCACTTCTTCAGGCAGGCCAATACGCCCGAGAGGGATTCTTTCTATTCGCTTCTTTTTGCCTTCCGCTGTGGCAACGCTGTCAAATATTGGGGTATCGATAACCGCTGGTATCACGCAATTCACTCTAATGTTATAAGGGGCGTATTCCACTGCCATGCACTTGGTCAGCCCTATAACCGCAGCTTTCGAGGTGTTATAGGCAGCTGACCCGGGGCGGGGCTGTAGCGCCCAGATGGTGGCTATGTTGACAATGGTCCCTCCGCCGCTTTTCATCATTGCCTTGATGGCATGCTTGGATACGAGGAATATCCCCTTTACGTTCACCGCCATGATGTGGTCCCACTCTTCCTCAGTCATGTCAATGATATCTCTTTCCAGGTAAATTCCCACGTTATTGTCTAAGATATCCAATTTCCCGTAGTGGTCAAGAGTCGTCTGGACCATTCTTTTGGCATCTGTTTCCTTTGTGACATCACCTTGAATGGCGATAGCCTCACCGCCTTTTTCTCTAACCATGGCGACTGTTGCCTCAGCTGACTTCAGGGAAATATCAGCGGCGACAACTCGGGCACCTTCCTTTGCCAGAAGTATGGCAGTTGCCCGTCCGTTGCCCACTTTACCTCCCGGTGGTCCCATGGTTCCGGCACCAGCGACTAAGGCTACTTTTCCCGGTACTCTCATCTTTACCTCCTTTGTTAGACTTCATTATCAGGTAACACCACCTCTATTATGCTGATTTGAAGTTGAATGAAGAGACATGAGCAAATTTAATATATACTTCAGGCCTTTTGAACCGGCTTTCCAGTTAGCAGCAGACTAGCCCAGTCCTAGAGGTTACTGTCTCACCTGCCAACCACTCTTAAGCGGAGTGAGTTAAAAATGAGGTATTACCACCGTCCACTACGATGACCTGACCGGTGATGTAGGCGGATTCGTCAGAGGCAAGGAACACAGCGGCGTTGGCGATGTCTTCGGGCTTACCAATTAGGCCTAATACGGAATTCTCTTTCTGTCTCTTGATATGGGCTTGAACTTCTTCTTCCGTTCTGCTTTCATAGGTGAACTCGGTCAGGATTACTCCCGGGGCAATGCAGTTTACATTAATCCCCCACTTACCCAGTTCAAGGGCTACCATTTTAGTCAAATTGATGATGGCGGCTTTGGACACTGCGTAACCAACGAGGCGCGTGATATTGAGACCTAAGCCCATAATGGAAGATATATTGATAATCTTGCCGTATCTCCTTTTGACCATGTATTTCGCTACCGCCTGTGTGCAGTTGAATGCCCCGCTCAAGTTGGTACGTATCTGGATGTCCCAGTCCTCTGGTGAAGTATCAAGGAATTCTGCCCTGCGTATCGCCCCGGCATTGTTCATCAGAATGTCAATTTTGCCAAACTCAGCGATGGCTGTTTTGACCATGCTATCAACGGCATCACGGTCGGCAACATCAGCCTTGATGGCAATGGCTTTTCTACCTATTTGCCGGATTTGGCTAGCCACCTCTTCAGCCTTGTCACTTCGGCTGTGGTAGTTAACTACCACATCTGCTCCCTCTCTGGCGAAGGCAAGCGCCGTAGCGCGGCCAATGCCACGAGAAGAACCGGTAACCAGTGCTACTCGATTACTAAGCTTCATGATGAGCTTTTTCCTCCATGAAAGGGGCAAAAGAAGATACGGACATATCGCTTTTGCCCCTTAGTAATATCTATATACACAGCTTAACAGCTTTAGTTATCGGGAGAGGTGATTTTCAGGTTATTTCTATTACGCTACTTTATCATCATGCTGGGCAGCCAGAGGATTATCTTGGGGAATATAGCGCATAAAACGAGCCCGATAATTATCAGCCCAACGAAAGGAATTACCCCTCGAATTATGTCGTTCATAGTTACTCCCCACTCTGGCTTACATAGGCCCTTTACATAGAAGATGGCATAGGCGAAAGGAGGCGTCATGAAGGACGTCTGCAGGTTAACGCAGACCATCATGGCGAACCAGATGGGGTCAAACTTCAGGGCAGAGGCAACGGGGGTCATGATAGGAACCATGATAAACAGGATGCCTATCCAGTCAATAAAACACCCCAGAATAAAGATAACGAACTGGAGGGCGACAAAGGCTCCCCACCTGCCACCGGGAGTGGCTAATATCACGTTGGTGACCACCTCACCACCTCCCAGTCTGAGGAAAGTGCCGGTAAATATGGTAGCTCCCCAACCAATGAGAAATGCCAGACAGGTGATTCTCAGTGTTTCCAGCATGCTTTTTTGGAGGACGTCCCAGCTGAGACGGCGGTAAGCTGCAGCCAGAATTGCTGCTGCCAGAGCACCGACCGCGGCTGCCTCAGTTGGTGATGCCAGACCAAAAAAGATGCTGCCCAGAACTGCCAAGACTACGAAAATGGGTGGCACCAATCCGAGCAACAGTATGCGCGTCTTCTTCAAAAATGGCACGGCTCGCTCCTCGGGTGACATTGGGGGACCATCTCGAGGTCTAATAAAGCAGCGAATGCCAACATACAGCATATACATGGCGGAGAGCAACAGCCCTGGCAAAAACGCGCTCATCAACAGCTTACCAGCCGAAAGTCCCGCCATTGAAGCGTAGAGTACAATCATGATGCTGGGCGGTATAAGGATACCCAGCGTCCCTCCGGCACAGACCGACCCTGTGGCTACTGACCGGTTGTAACCTTTTTGAATCATGCTGGGAAGAGCAATAAGCCCCATCATGATGGTTGAGGCAGCAATAACGCCAACACAAGCTGCCAGAACGGTACCCATTAATATCGTGGCTATGGCTAGACCTCCCCTCAAGCCACCAAGCCACAGGTACAGACCCTCAAAGAGCTGTTCCGCAACTCCCGAGGCTTCCATCATTGACCCCATGAAAATAAACAACGGCACCGCTAATAGGATATAATCAGACATAAACCCTAATACGCGTAAAGGGTACATTTTTAAGACCACGGGACCTAAAAAAATGATGCCGGCAAACAAGCCGATCCCACCGATGACTACAGCCAAGGGGTAACCGAGAAGGATACCAACAAGTAGCGCCCCGAACATTAATATCGTTATTAGCTCAGGACTCGCCTCTACCATGGCTCTCTACCTCCCTTAACCAAGTTCCTAAGGTCCTTTATGAAGGTGGCTATTCCCTGAACAAACAGCAAGCCAAGCCCGAATGTAACCACCGTTATATATGGCCAGAGCACTGGATACCAGATGCTCTCAATTGCATATTGCTTACTGACAAAAGCATCCCAGGCCTTCTCCCCGAAGTAATAGGTAAGAAAACCATACAGAGGGAAAAAGAAAATGATGGTAAAGACAATGTCTATTACCAGTCTCACTTTCGGAGAAAATCTGGCGTAGAATACGTCAACTCTTACATTGCTGCCAATAGAGAGCCCGTAGGCTTGCCCCAGAGCTGAGAAAGCAGCCCCCATCATGAAGCTCAAGCAATAAGACCAGATGGTGGGTGCATTGAATACGTATCTCATGAACACGTCGTAACAGATGCTGAGTATCAGCAAAACGATTATCCATGAACTTATCTTGGCTGTCCATCCACTGGCTGAGGTTATGCTGTTGTAGAACTTTCTCACCTTAAACCTCTCTAAGCCCCATATTCCAAAGCCAAAATTTGGGCAAAATTAATAGATTACTGCCACTGCTCTAGACCTTTGGTAGCCCTTAGCCTGATGCCAGGGCTACCAAAGGTAAGTCTTGGCTAGACCTTCTACTTTTAATATATGGAGTATTTCAGCGTGGTGTCTTTCTTGCCCTGTTTGAAGGAACCTATGAAAGCTTTCCTGTTCTTGAAGATCTCATTGAACAGCGGGTCCTCAGTGGCATATTTGTTTGTAATCTGCAAACTTCGCTCGGCAATCTGTTGCTGAAATTCATCGCTGACGTAGAAGATTTTGGTGCCGTATTCCTTGTACTTCTGAAGGTAGACCTGGTCCGAGATGAGTAGTTGGTTCCTCCACTCGTTCCCAAGGGACTCAACAGCCCGGAAAAGTATCTGCTGTAAGTCAGCGGGTAGCTTATTCCAGGCTTCAGAGTTGGCTATGATGCACTGGCTAGCCCCTGTCGAGTGGATACCGGGAAGACCAATATACTCCATTATCTCGTGGAAACCCATGGGCCAGTTCAAGGTAGGACCACCGTACTCAAAGGCGTCAACGATGCCTTTCTGCGCCGAGGTATAAAGTTCGGCTCCGGATATGGTCACCACGGAAGCCCCAAAGGTGCCCAGTACCTCAGCCCAGAAACCGATGGTGCGGAATTTTATGCCTCTCATGTCTGCGGCTTTAGCCAGCGGTTTATGGGAATGGCAGAATAGTTCTTGACCTTCTGGCAACGAGCCAACCACATATCCGTAGTCCTTGTATACCTTGCGGGCATAATTGAGACCGTCTCCGGTATAGAACCAGGCCCAGTCTTCATCACAAGTGCTACCGGCGGGGTAACCCGAGGCACCCAGCAGCAGTGCGCTCTTTCCCACCAGAGACATATCGGCACCCAAGTCGGAATGGACCAATTGCAGTACGCCCTTTTGCACTGCCTTGGTCTGTTCGTATGTCGGGACAATCTCATTGCCAGGATGTGGCGTGATAATGAACCTGCCTCCGGACATTTCCTTAACTAGAGGGGGGAGTTTGAGATGAAACCCTGGCCAAGTTCCCGCAGAAGATGAATGAAGAGTTTGATACTCCCACTTAACTACCTCTGCGGGCTGTGCCGGTGCCGGTGCGGGAGCTGGAGCTGGTGCGGGAGCTGGAGCTGGTGCAGGAGCTGGGGCAGGCGCCGGAGCTGGGGCAGGCGCCGGAGCGGGTGCTGGTGCTGGAGCGGGTGCTGGTGCTGGAGCGGGTGCTGGAGCCGGTGCCGGTGCAGCACAAGCCGCTGCCAAACTGAAGACGAATATCAGAGCTACCATAATAAATAATATTTTCTTGCTCAAAGATTTACCTCCTATAAGCATAAGATTACTCTCTTCGAAATATTTCATAATCTTGAATGGCACCACCCCCTTTTCTAGTTTTAGTCACGAAGAAAAAATCGACTTTTCGTCAATAATACCTGCTCAAGCTGTTTTTGTCAAGAGTATTCCGAGGCTTTTGGGTTTTTATTATCCGATTGGGCCTATTGTTTTTAACTGTATTGATATACGGCATGGGTGACAACGGCACATATAAAACTGGCTCGTTTCAGGACTAGCGGAGGAAAAAGACTTGACGAAGTTATACCGCAGCTAATACTATAGTTAATACTATCTATCTTAAATTTGCGGGCAATGATGGTTCGGACCTAAAGTAAATAGTGGCAAATTTGAATCATGAGAAAAGGAGGTGCAATGTGCCATTAGAAGGATTAAAGGGTAAAGTTGCCCTAGTTACCGGTGGTGCCGGTGGCATCGGAGGAGCAACCGTCAGGAGATTCGCCAAGGAAGGCTGCAAAATAGTGGCTACAGATATCCTTGGTGACAAGCTTAATAAGTTAGTTGAGGAACTCAAAAAATCAGGTTCTCAGGTCATAGGTGTTAAAGCAGATATAACCGACCTACACGAAGCTGAAATAGTAGCCCAAGCAGCTATGGATGAGTTTGGACAGATAGATATCCTGGCCAATATAGCTGGCGGTGCCATAGGAGAAGAAATTACCCCCTTTGCCAATTCGCGGAAAGAAGTCTGGAACAAGATAATCAATTTGAACCTGTACGGAGCCATCAATTGCACTCGTGCGGTAATTAACCATATGATTAAGCGGCGGAGCGGTAAAATTATAAGCATAGCCTCCATAGCTGGTATGTTTGGGCAAGCTGGAACCGCTGACTATTCCGCAGCTAAAGCCGGGATTATTGGCTTCACGAAGGCATTGGCTAAGGAGGTAGGCCAATACGGCATCAACGTTAATGCGTTGTCTCCTGGACTTATTGGCACGGCTCGAGTCCTAGCCTTTCCCGAAGATTTTAAGCAGAACCTCATACAAAGGGTTTACTTAAAAAGGCTGGGGAAACCAGAAGACGTAGCTAATTTAATAGCATTTTTAGCTTCTGATGAAGCCAGTTATATTACAGGAGCGGTGGTAGTCATTGATGGAGGAGTGACTCTCGGCTTCTAGGCATCGTGGGGTAATAGACTCAATTTATCATCTGGCAGACTAATAATAGAATTGTTTTGCCTTCTCACTGCGTCCCAAGACTAACGCCACGGTGAAATCAATCAGACTTATGTTGGGGGTGGCGACAATCCCGCTCCTGAGTTTCCAGAGCGGCGGAGAAGTGTTGTGTTTTTTCATTTCTTCGTCCAGGTCTATGCCCAGTGCCTTTGCTTCCGCTGCCGTCTCCCCATCGACAATGCCACCTGCCAGACAGGGTGGCATCTCCTTGAGACTTTCGGCGAATTGAGTGCCTGGCCCGTCGGTCCCATCAGTATCTACCGAGGCGATAACGATATTTTCACTTCCATCGATACTTTGTGCGGCAGCCAAGGAAAATTCTTGATTTCGTCCGCCTATACCCTTCTCCTCGCCAACAGTCACTATCATCTCACCACTGGAGAAGAGGGCGCAAGGAGGTTCAAAGGGCGAGCCAATACGTTCAATTGTCTTGCAGATAGCCGCCACAAACCTGCCGGCATGTCGGGCTTCAACCAGAAATAGCAGGTCAGTGAGGATAACCGGTTTAAAGCCCAGTTCCTCTGCCTTTCGCATGGCCGGAAAAAGCTTTGCCGACTGTCTGAAGCCGGGCATGACGCCAAAAATGCGAAAGGACATCTGCTGAAATTCCTCCGCCTTAACTGTTTCATAAGCAGGGTCTGCTTTCGAGAGGGAATCCCTGACTGAAGCTGGGATATCATCCCAGGCATCCCACTTCTTGAGATTATCAACAGCGTCCTGATAGGCAGTAAAATCCGGAAGTGTCTGCAGCCAGGTATTGCGGTAAATAAGCTGGTCGTAGTTTCCGGGGTCGATAGCCAGAAGGTGAATCGCTTTAGCCGGGTGGATATATCTAGAGATTTTACCGCCTTTTAACATATCAAGGTGGCTCCGAACTGGATTAAGGTCCTTGGTGGGTGCACCGCGCTCAATCTGCATAATGTAGGTTGTTTTCTTGATATCCTCAAGGCTTATGCCGGGCACCGGCAGGGTGAGCAGAGCTGAGATACCGTTGCTGGTACAGGTAAAGACAAGGTCGTTTTCACTGAGATTCCGGGCAATATCCAGAATCTTCTGGCAGCCTTTGACGCAGTCTTCATCCGGCACAGGGTGGCCACCTAAGGTCACGTCTATCCTTTCCAAAATGACAGGATGCCCTTTTTTGTCAAGGACATGGCCTCCGGTAAGCCTATCGCCCAGGGTGTCCTCAATCGCCTTGGCTACCCTTTGTATTCCCTTGCCCGCCCCGAGGACATAGATTTCCCCGATTCTGGAGAGGTCTATGACTTCGTCACCGGATTTAGGAGCCCCGTGTGGTTCATACTCTGTACCGCCGATAATCAGATTATTACCTTTTAGACGGATAAGCTTCCTGGTATTGTGGTAAGGGTCAGCCGCCTCAAGACCTGCCTCAAGTATCTCCAGCATGGCTTTTCTTCCGGCAATGTTGCCATGAGATGCCAGGCTTTCCATATTCTGTATTCTTGATTCCATCTTCCCCCAGAACAACAACTTTATCCGAATATTGAAAAGAGGGCTACCTATTAAACTATCTACCGGGTCGAAGGTTCTCCTTTAGAGACCCTTGCAGTGCCTTGAAAGCTGGCAAGCCAGCATACTTGGCTTGGCCGCCCAATTCTTCCTCTATGCGAAGGAGGCGATTATGCTTAACGATGCTTTGCCGGCAAGGAGGGCCGGTCTTGATTTGCCCACAGCCTCTCAGCACGGATAGGTCAGCAATGGTCGTGTCCTCGGTATCCCCATGACGGGTGCTCAGAATAGTTGACCATCCGGCACGGTACGCTACGTCTATTGTCTCCAGCGTTTCCGTCAGAGTGCCTATCTGGTTAGGCTTTATCAGCACTGCGTTGGCAGCTTGGCAAGCAATGCCCCTCCTTACTCGCTCAGGATTAGTAGTGAACAAGTCGTCACCAACGAGTTGTACTCTACTCCCAATGCGCTTCGTCAGAGCCTGCCAGCCCTCCCAATCTTCCTCAGACATGCCATCCTCAATGCTTATGATGGGATAATTGCTCACCCATTTCTCCCACAGACCCGCCAACTCTGCCGAGGTAAGGCTCCGCTCATCGCGAGCCAGCCGGTACTTGCCATTCTCATACAGTTCAGACGCTGCGGCATCTAGTCCAATAAAGCATTGCTCACCTAGCTTGTACCCTGCCCTTTCTATGGCTGTTGCCACAACTTCAACTCCTTCTTGGTTGGAGCCAAGCAGGGCAGCAACCGGGCCACCCATCTCGTGAACACTGTAGCCTTTTCCCCCAAGCAGTTCTAGCAACGCTCGATAAACAGCGACTCCTGCCTCCAGTGCCTCCCTGAAACTGGAGAGCCCGGCTGGTATGACCAGATACTCCTGGAAATCAACCGAATTCTTGGCGTGAGAGCCACCGCAGAATATATTAAACAAAGGGACAGGTAAACGAAAGTTTCCTTTTCCCCCCAAATACTGATACAAAGGTAGTTTTTGACTGGCGGCGGCAGCCTGAGCAGTCGCCAGGGACACCGCCAGAATGGCGTTACCTCCCAAGCGGCGCTTATTGGGTGTGCCATCAAGTTCTATGAGTTCCTTGTCGATGTGTCCTTGTTGAGAAGCATCCATGCCTTCTAGTGCCGGAGCAATCAGCTTACGGATATTCTGCACCGCCTTCAACACACCCTTGCCACCGAACCTTTTGGAATCTCGGTCCAAAAGCGGAACTGCCTCATTGCTTCCAGCACTGGTACCGGTAGGTACCGTGGCACGCCCGTAGCTGCCATCGGAAAGAAATACCTCTGCCTCTACTGCCGGGTCGCCACGGAAGTTAATCACTTCGCGTGCCCAAACATGGGCAATTGTGTTTGGATTGTTCATTTTTATCATCTCCAGGCGAGTTTAATTATAGTCTTATTTATTATGTGATTGTCAATAATGGCTATTGTTTCTTTTTTGTGAGTCCCTCTGATGATGGTTATCTTGACAAGGAAAAGGCAATTCACTATAGTAAACCCTGACAAATAATCTCAATGAGATAAGGAAAGGAGGGTGCTTGAACAATGGTCACATATGAGGTACTGAAGGAGGCGATTATTGTCGGGGATGAGAAAGGGGTTGAAGCCCAGGTACATAAGGTGCTGGATGAGGGAGGCAAAGCTCAGGACATCCTCAAAAATGGGCTCATTGCTGGTATGGAGGTAGTAGGGAAGCGCTTTAAGGCAGGCGAAATGTTCCTCCCCGAGGTCCTGCTATCCGCTGAGGTGATGCATAAAGGGTTGAACATCTTAAACCCTTTGCTGGCTAAAACCGGGCACAAAGGCTTGGGGACAATTGTTATTGGCACGGTGGAAGGGGACATCCACGATATCGGTAAGAGGATTGTTGGTTTCCTTCTGGAAGGAACTGGCTATAACGTGATTGACCTTGGAGTTGATATCAAAGCTGAGGCCTTTGCCCAGGCGGTGGAAAAGCATAAAGCTGATGTTCTGGGTATGTCAGCTCTCCTCACCACCACCATGCTCAATATGGGCAAAACGATAGACATACTGAAAGAGAAGGGACTACGGGATAAAATCAAGATTATCGTTGGTGGGGCGCCAATCAGCGAGCAGTTTGCCAAATCAATCGGAGCTGATGGCTATGCCCCGGAAGCCGGCTCCGCCGTCGACATGGTCAAGAGACTGGTGGCGAAATAGTTTTTTTTAGGAGGTAGACTTTATGCGTGCCAATTACATTCAGTACCGCAGTCCACAGTTTCGCCTTTTGTCCAATAGACAGGTAGAGGAGATTCACTTTGCTACCCTGCAGATTCTGGAGAGGACAGGCGTTTTGTTTGAGTCTCAGGAAGCGCTTGACCTCCTGGCTGAGGCTGGAGCTGATGTCTCTAATCCCCAGAGAGTGAAAATCCCATCCCATTTGGTAGAACAGGCGGTGCGGACTGCCCCCAAGACAATTACCATCTACACCCGGGATGGAGAAGTGGCTATGGTCTTAAATGGCCTGACCACGCATTTCGGTGCTCATAACGCTCTTGCTGAATATCTTGACCCCTATACCCAGCAGAAACGGGAGTGTTACGTTGCGGATATTGCCGACATGGCACGGGTCATTGATGCCATGCCGAACCTTGAGTGGTCTTATATTGTCTCGTCTTACCCCACTCTGCCCGGTGCCATTGCCGATAAAATAGCGATTATCCAGGCAATACTCAATACCCCCAAACCGATTGCTTACTGTCTGGTTGATGTCTCAAGCCTTCAGGAAGTGCTCAAAATTTGCACCATGGTGGCTGGCGGGGAGGAAAAGTTGCGGGCTAAGCCATTCCTTATTGGCTCCTCTGAGCCGGTGACGCCCTTGGTGCAGGGGAGGGAGGCGATGGAGAAAAGCCTTATCTGTGCCGAAAGGGGGATACCCAATTTTGTCTACAGTGCGCCTATGGCAGGCACAACTACTCCAGCGACTTTTGCTGCGGCGTTGGCTCTTGGGAATGCGGAATTCCTCAGCCAACTCGTGGTGATTCAGCTCAAGAGACCCGGGGCACCGGTGATTTATGGCTCCATACCCACGCTGATGGATATGAAGACGACCATCTGCTGCTATGGTTCTCCGGAAGGGGTGCTTATGGTGGCGGCGATGGCAGAACTGGGTCATTACTACGGGCTTCCCGTCTTTGGACGGGCGGGGGCGGTCGATGCTGATGTCATTGATGCTCAGGCCTCTGCCGAAGCCATCCTGCAAATTCTCCTTTCCGCATTGTCCGGAGCCGATTTTTGCCACGGCATCGGTGAGATGGACGCCGGGCGGATGGCATCACCCGAGTTTGCCGTTTTCGGTAACGAGATTATAGATATGACCAGAGTGGTCATGCAGGGCATTGAAGTCAATGATGAGACCCTGCCTCTTGACCTCATTGAGCGGGTCGGGCCAAGAGGGACTTATATCTCGGAGAAACATACCTTAAGGCATTTCCGCGAGTTCTGGGCACCGAAATTATTTGACCGCAGTGTGGTCAAAGATGAAAACACCAAGCGGTGTGCCGATTTACTGAAGGAAAAGACAATTTCGATATTGAAGACTCACCAGCCCAAGCCACTGCCTGAAGACCTGACCCGAGAACTGAAGAAGATGGAAGGAAGCTGGCTGAGGCAGGCAGGCTTAAAAGAATACCCCAAGAGGGAATAAGGTGACCATGAGGGTCTATTCAATTCTCGGTAACCCAGAGATATTGCCCTTTGTGCGGTGAGCATAAGCTGGCATGGTGCAATCTACAGTAAACGAAGTGCTGGATATCCCATCGGTAGGAATATCCAGCCCCTATTGAATCCCTAAGTGCTTAGGCTTTCGAATTCAAAGGGGTCAATTTATTAACTAATGATATGAACGGCAATCCATTTAAGATATTTTATGGCTGGTGGATCGTAATTGCGTCTTTCCTTGTCGCCCTATACATAGGTGGAGTGATATATTACGGGTTCACCGCCTTCTTTGAGCCTATAGCTAACGAGATGGGTTGGAGCTACACGCAAATCTCACTTGCGGCTTCTCTACGTGGCTTGGAGGTCGGTCTCCTATCTCCATTAGTGGGTATATTCGCTGACCGCTGGGGTCCCAGGAAGATTATCTTCGGTGGGATACTTATTACGGGGGCGAGCTTATTTCTCCTTAGCTCTACCAGCTCTCTGCTCACGTTTTACGTAGCCTTTGCTCTACTAGCAATAGGCTTGAGTTCTTGCACAGTAACAGTGCCTTTGACTGCGGTCGCTAACTGGTTTCACCGGAAGATAGGAGTAGCCACCGGAATAGCCATCAGCGGCTATGGTTTTAGTGGCCTATTGGTTCCAGTAATAGTTGGACTCATTGCCGTCTATGATTGGCGCACGGCACTAAATATCCTTGCCCTGGGTATGATAGTTTTAATTTTACCGCTGGCACTCTTATTCCGACACAGGCCGGAGCAGTATGGTTACTCTCCGGATGGTCAGAAGGGGAACACAACGGCATATCATGATTATTCGGGTTCATTGCCGGTTAGTGAGGTTGAGGTAAGAGCAAAGCAGGCACTCAAAAGTGGAACATTCTGGCGTTTAGCACTGTTACGTATGTATCATATGATGACAATTGCCGCCATAATCACCCATGTAATGCCTTATCTCAGCAGCATCGGCATCAGCCGGTCGACATCCAGCTTGGTGGCTACTGGTATTCCGTTGATGAGCATTTTCGGCCGCTTTGGCTTTGGCTGGCTCGGTGACAAATTCAATAGAAGGCTGATGGCTGCAATGAATTTCCTCATGATAGGTTGTGGGACGTTCTGTTTCGCTTATGTTTCTAATATGCGTATCCCGTTGCTTATCCCTTTTCTCTTTCTACTGGGCATTGGTTACGGGGGCAGCAACTCGCTCCTGCCCGCATTGGGGAGAGAGTACTTTGGCAGAACAAATTTCGGAAGCATTTACGGTCTGATGGAAGGCATTGGTGCCATAGGAGGCATCATAGGTCCAGCTCTAGGCGGCTGGGCTTATGATAATTTGGGCAGTTACCAAATAATCTGGCTCCTGCTGGCTGGCTTGGCTGTTGTTCCCATGTACTCAGTTTTCACCATTGCCCCAGTCAGGAATTTGATGGGACCGGATGACAAGACTCGATTATGAAATAGTCTTAAGAGGAGGATACTAATTTGCAGGTTGAGAATGTCTTAGCTGACCTAATACGTATCAAGACGGTAAATCCCCCCGGTGGGGAAACAGAAGTAGCCAAGTATCTGAAACGCCTTTTTGACCAATATGGGATTCCAAATGAGATTATGGAACCAAGGTCAGGTCGCGGCAGTTTCCTTGCCTACTTAGGGGAGGGGAAAAGAAGACTTCTATATTTATCACATATTGATGTTGTCACCGCAAAAGAAGATTGGAGTTTTGCTCCATTTTCGGGGGAAATCAAAGACGGCTTTGTTCTCGGACGTGGCGCCATAGACTGCAAAGGTTTGGTTGCCGCTGAGGCTTGTGCCCTGATTAAGTTAGCTCAAGAGGGCAATATCAAAGGAAGGCTCATCTTTGCCGCTACCGCTGATGAAGAAACCATGGGGCCTCTCGGGGTCAATTATTTAGTGAAAAATCATTTTGCTAAGATTAGAGCCGATTTTGCCATTAATGAAGGGGGAGAGGCGCCAGTGAAAATAGGTGGCAGAACCTGCCATTTTGTGGTCGTAGGTGAGAAAGGTCCTCTTTGGATGAAGTTGAGAGTTAAAGGTTCTGCCGCTCATGGAGCACTTCCCATGTTAGGAGAAAATGCCATTATTAAAATGGCTGAGGTGATTAGGAGAATCTCCAGCTATAAACCTCAGATACGCCTGATTCCCGAGGTTAAGAGATTTTGTCAGGCGCTTGCCGAGCTTATTAATTTCGGAGATGAGATTAGTGAAGGGAATATTGACCGGTTTATCCAGGAGTTAAATGACAGGAACCTTACCGCCTATCTTTCCGCAATCACCAGAATGACCCTTTCTCCTAACAATATTCATGGTGGAGTAAAGACAAATATTGTCCCGGATAGCTGTGAAGCCGACATCGATATCAGAGTATTGCCCGGTCAGGGAAAGGACTACATCCTTGGGGAACTCCGTCAAATTATTGGTTCTGCGGAGATGGAAATAGCCAAATATAGTATGCCCACCATGTCCACCGCTGACTCCGAGTTTTATCAATTGATTGGTGATAGTCTGCAAGAATTCGTGGGCGACGATTTAATCTTGCCATCTATTTGCGCCGGGGGCACCGATTCCAGACTACTCAGGGAGGCCGGTATACCGAGTTATGGCATAAGCATGGTAACGCTAAATCTTGACCCAGCTTTGCGGAGGTCGGTACATGGCAAAGACGAAAGAATAGATATTGAGAGCCTGAGATTGAAAACAGAATTTCTCGCGACTCTGGCAAGAAGGTATCTCGCGTAATTAATATCTTGATGTTTTAGATAT
>CAZUSN010000007.1:0-22178 GCA_964623035.1 uncultured Dehalococcoidaceae bacterium
GACTTTAACTGCTCCGCCACCACCTCCTCCGTCTTGCCAGCTTCATTCTCTTCTAATCTTTCCCCGATGCACAAAATAGGCTTCAGACCCGCTTTCAGTGCCGCAACAACCTTTTTGTTGACGATTTCTCCTGTTTCATTGAAATACTGTCTTCGTTCTGAGTGCCCGAGAATAACAAATTCGCACAGGTCGGCAACCATCAGGGGCGAAATCTCCCCGGTATAAGCCCCCTTTTCCAAAAAATATAAGTTCTGCGCTCCCAGTTTTATTGAGCTCTTTTTGAGCAGCTCCTTTACCGGAGCTAGAGAAATAAAGGGGGGACAAACTACTTTTTCCACGTTACTTATTTTATCCAGCTCTTTTCGCATTGCCTTAATCAAATCTATGGCTTCACTTACGGTGGTATTCATTTTCCAGTTACCCGCAATAAATGGCATACGCATTTTATTCTCCTTACTCGCTTCCTTAAGCGCCGAATTTGGTCAACTTCAGCGCATTAGCCATGGCTAAAGGCATGACCTGGGTTGCCGGGAACCTGCCCAGTCCTCCACAAGCACAGGCTGACTCAGAAAATTCCGTTACCCGGTCAGGGCGACACCATTTGGAATACAGAAGAACAGGCACCGGGTGCCAGCTATGTCCTTTAAGCATGGCTGGTGTAGAATGGTCGCCTGCCACGACGATGACGTCAGGGTTCAACTTCATTAATTCCGGTATATTGCGGTCAACTTGCTCGAAAATCTCGACCCGTCGGTTGAAATTGCCGTCCTCACCAGCATTATCGGCTGGCTTGATATGCACAAAGAAGAAGTCATAATCAGCGTAGTTCTTTACTAGCGTTTGAAACTCCTCTTCAATGGTGCTTCCGGTGGGCAGAACTTCCATGCCAACTAATTTAGCCAGACCCCGGTACATAGGGTAGCTGGCAATAGCAGCCGGTTTCAATTTGTAAATTTCACTCATACTGGGAAGGTGGGGAGATTGGGAAAAACCGCGCAGAAGAACCATATTGGCAGGATAATGTTTGGCTAGTACCGTCTTCGCTTGGGCAATAAACTTGTTGGCTACACTAGCCAGTTTGCTCGCCTCCGGATTTAGGGCACTAATCGGTTTCGGCGCTACCCCGGTCATCAAGGGGTCAGAATCGCTTACCTCAAGAGCCAAACCATCGCCGCGGAACACAGCGACGAAGCGATGCTCCCTTACCGGAGAGACAAAGACCCTGACCTGCTCAATCACCCGCCCATCAAGTAATTTAGACAGCTCAAGGCATTTTTGGTTGGGGACACGCCCTGCCCTACGGTCGGTAACCAACCCTTTTTCATCTATAGTGCAGAAGTTGCCACGGGTGGCGATATCTCCCGGTTGAAGGTCAAAGTCTAAGCCAACAGCTTCCAAGATTCCTCGCCCGATAATGCAGCGAACCGGGTCATAGCCAAATAGTGCCAAATGCCCGGGGGCACTTCCTGGGGTTATCCCCGGGGCTACCGGGTCAACAAGCCCGCAGATGCCCTGCGCTGCCAACTGGTCAAGATTCGGGATGTCGGCGGTCTCCAGTTCTGTCTTACCGGTCTCGGGTTTGGGCAACCCTCCTAAGCCATCGATGACGATTAACACAATTTTGGTGGGCGACGATATGGCGATTTCCTTGATTATTTCCTGACTGGTGGTACCGTTTATCAATATCCCCCCTTCAAGAGCTGCCGAATTACGACTTTTTGTTCTGCAGTGCCTCCACACCGGGTAATTTTTCTCCACTCAAAAATTCGAGGGAAGCACCGCCGCCGGTGGAGACAAAGGACATCTTATCGGTTAACTCCATTTCATTGACCACTTCAGCGGTGGAGCCACCGCCGAGAACTGTAATTGCCTTGAGACTGGCTAAAAGCCGGGCAATTTTACGTGTCCCCTTAGCAAACTGGGGTATCTCAAATATACCTACCGGCCCATTCCAGAAGATAGTCCGGCATTTTCGTAGCTCTTGGCTGAATTTGCTAATTGTCTGTGGTCCTATATCAACAATTCTTTTATCCTTAGGTATTTTTTTGACGGGTACAATCTCGATTTTCGCTTCGGCACTGACTTCATCGGCAACCACAACATCGACCGGCAAAATTAACTTAATCCCGCTCTTCTTTGCTTTTTCTCTTAACTTGGTGGCAGTGTCCAGCATCTCGTTTTCAATTAAAGAAAGACCTACTTCATAGAGTTGAGCTTTTAAAAAAGTAGCTGCCATCCCGCCACCAATAAGCAGAACATCAACCTTCTTCATTACGTTCTCTAAGATGCTGACCTTATCACTTATCTTAACGCCGCCCAGAAGTGAGGCAAAAGGACGAGCTGGATTCTGCAAAATATTGCCCAGGTTTTCGATTTCCTTTTCCATGAGAAATCCAGCCACTGCGGGAAGATATTTGGTGATGCCAGAGATTGAAGCATGAGCCCGGTGCGCGGCAGCAAAGGCATCATTAACCAATACGTCACCCAAGCGGGCTAAAGCCTGAGCAAAGGAGATGTCTCCAGCTTCTTCTTCAGCATGAAAGCGCAGATTTTCCAGAAGCATAACCGCGCCACTTTTTAAACCAGCGACCATCCTTTCCACTTCTGGGCCAATACAATCCGGTGCCATAGCCACAGGCTGTCCCAGGAGCTGAGACAGACGCCGGGCAGCACCCGCCAGCCGTAACCCGGCAACCACCTTTCCCTTAGGTCGGCCAAGATGCGACATGAGGATAACTTTTGCTCCCCGCTCCATCAGATATTTGAGCGTGGGCAGAGCCGCCCGGATGCGGTTATCGTCAGTTATCTCCCCTGTCTTTTCATCTAGCGGAACGTTAAAATCAACGCGAACCAGAACCCTTTTATCTTTAACTTCTATATCTCTGACGGTTGCCTTATTCATCAGTCACTCCCGAGTATTATAGAATTTTAGAAACAAGTGCCGGTAAATAATAACTATAGACCAGGAGGGAAATAAACTTAGGAAACTGTTCCCACCCTGCCTTTGACTTTCAATAAAGAATTAGATTTATGTCCGGGAAACAAGTCTAGGACCTTTTGTGCTATCCCCTTAGCATCCAGCCCATACTTAGCGCGAAGAATGGCTTGAGTCCCCTGCTCAACAAACTCGTCGGGAATACCCAAGGTTTCTATCTGAACATCACAAATCTTGGAGTCTTGGAAGAACTTGACAACGCTATTGCCGAAGCCGCCGCTGACAACGTTTTCCTCAATGGTGACTATGCGTTTAAGGCGGCGGGCAAGCTCTACTATCAGTTCCGAGTCAAGTGGTCTGGCAAAACGAGCATTAACTACGGTAGCCTCAATTTTATTAGCAGCTAACTCTTGGGCTGCCTCGAGGGCAGGTGCTACTGTGACCCCGATGGCCAATATGGCTACGTCTTTTCCATGCCTCAGTATTTCCCATTTACCTATCGGGATTTCCTGCCATGTTTCATCTAAGACCACTCCTAACCCGGAACCACGAGGATACCGGAGCGCCATAGGTTGCCCTGATTTTATGGCAGTATAAAGCAAGTGTTGAAGCTCATTTTCATCCTTGGGTGCGGATACAATCAGGTTAGGAATCAACGACAGGTATGAAAGGTCAAATGTACCCTGATGTGTCTTCCCATCATCACCAACAATGCCTCCCCGGTCAATAGCAAAAACAACAGGCAAATTCTGAAGGCAAACATCATGGATAATCTGGTCAAAGGCGCGCTGTAGAAAGGTAGAGTATATGGCGACAATGGGGATGAAACCCTGGGTGGCTAACCCCGCGGCAAAGGTAACCGCATGTTGCTCACAGATACCCACATCAAACACGCGCTGTGGGAATTCCGCAGCCACAATACTCAGGCAATTTCCCTCAGGCATCGCTGCGGTGACTGTCACCAGTTTAGGGTTCTCGCGGGTCAGCCGAAGCACCGTCTGGGCAAATACTTCACTGTAAGTCGGTATCTTCTTGGTGCTCATACGCTTTGCAGGAACTCCGTGAAAATAAACGGCGTCACTCTCTGCAGGACGATAGCCTTTGCCTTTGGTTGTCACCACGTGGACAAAAGTGGGCTTAAGGTGATAATCTCTGGCTTGATTCAAAGCATTTTCAAGTTCAGTGATGTTATGTCCATCAATAGGCCCGATGTAGGTAAAGCCCAGCTCTTCCCAGACCATGGTTGGCATAAGCAAGCCCTTGAATCTAACTCTGGCCAGGCGGCTCACTTCCCAGACCTTATCACCAAGCGGTAATGCTTTGAGGATTCGTTGGCTTTCCTCTTTTGCCCAGCGGTAACGCGGGTCAAAGCGCACTTTGTTAAACCACTTAGCCAAGCTGCCGACCGTGGGTGAAATTGACATGCCATTATCATTAAGAACCACAATAAGTCTGGAGCCAAGATGACCTACCTGGTTGAGCGCCTCAAGAGCCATGCCGCCAGTGATAGCACCGTCGCCGATGACTGCCACAACATGATAGTCATCACCGCTGAGGTCACGAGCAATGGCTATGCCGAGAGCTGCGGAAACTGAAGTACTGGCATGTCCAGTGCCGAACGGGTCATGCGGGCTCTCCTCAGGGCTGGCGAAACCGGATAAACCTCCGTATTGGCGCAAAGAGGCAAATTGCTGCCTCCGACCGGTAAGCAGTTTATGAACATAGCTCTGATGTCCGACGTCCCAGATAATCTTATCCCGTGGACTGTCAAACACTCGGTGCAAAGCGATGGTAAGCTCAACGACACCTAGATTAGAAGCCAAATGACCACCGGTGGCGGTTACGGTGGTCACTAATTCCTGTCTGAGCTCAGCAGCTAATTGCCCGAGCTCCCGTCGGGTCAATCTCTTCAAATCAGCAGGACTATCTATTTTAACTAATATCTTTGGCATTACTCTTATATCGTGAAAGACCTATTTAATCTCAATACTAGCAAGGTAGTGGAATTATGTCAAGATAAACCAGCTTGACGCTGATGCTGTTCTTTTGTTACACTGCCAAGATGCTATCCATAGAGCAACGGTTACTTGAGTTCATCAGTCGTACTTACCTTTTGATTCAGTGGCCTGGTGTTGTGGTGTTGATGGCTATCGAGAGTGCCTGTATTCCCTTACCCAGTGAGATAATCATGCCTCTGGCGGGCTGGATGTTGATAAAAGAGCAATCACTGGGGACTTCCTATATACTTTTAGCCGGTGTCTATGGGGCTCTGGGGAACGCTATCGGTTCGGCTCTCGCCTATGTGGTTGGTATGTGGGGTGGGCGTCCCTTTTTAGAAAGATTTGGCAAATATATTCTCGTATCTCGTCATGACCTTGATTTAGCTGACCGCTGGTTTGAGCGAAGCGGTAGCTGGTCAATCTTTGTTTCCCGGCTGTTACCGTTGGTGCGTACCTTTATCAGCCTTCCGGCTGGAATTGCCCGGATGCATTTCCTCAAGTTTGTGGTCTATACTTTTCTGGGCTCCTTTTTCTGGAGCGCAGGTCTAGCCTACGGAGGCTATAAGCTCGGTGAGCACTGGGAGCTCATACGAGCCATCATGCGTCCCTTTGACCCTTTCCTTGCTGCCGTAATTATTGCTCTTATGGCGCTATATATTTATCGACATATAAGACTGGTCAATAGCCAGAACTAGAACAGCAGAGTTTTCTTGACCTGCCTTATCTTTCATGTTACATTTGAGATGAATAACGTGTCCCTGTAGCTCAGCAGGATAGAGCGGCTGCCTTCTAAGCAGCGGGTCGTGGGTTCGAATCCCGCCAGGGACGCCAACGAAGCTTAAAAAGAACAGATTTTGATTTGATAGATTATGTCAAGTATTCCCTGCTTTAGCAAATACCTGAGCAAGGTTCTTTCTGGTCATTTTCGGTGTCAAAATGAGTTCTGCTTTTATGTCTAAATTCTTAAGGTAGAGACTCTAATCTGTAAGTGTCGAAAAAATGTCTAATCCTAACTTGGACTTTCCTAGCAATTCTTCGGTTAAATATCTCTATCAACTGGCTCGCCTCTATGGAGTGCAGACGTCTTATTACGATGCCGCCCATTGTCGGCAGCAAGCTTCCGTGGAAAGTCTGCTGGCAGCATTGAGAGCGCTGGGGGTTCCAGTTGAATCTCTGGCTGGCATTCCCTCGTCGTGGCGAGAAAGAAGACAGGCTCTCTGGCAGCGAATGCTGGAGCCGGTAACTGTGGTCTGGGGTGGAGAACATCCGGCGATTAAGCTACAGCTTCCTAAGAACATATCCGATGATACTTTGACAGGTTATCTGGAAATGGAGAGCGGCGAACGGCGGAATTGGCAATGGTCCAGCACCGAACTGCCAGCATTTGGAGGGGCGGAGATAGAAGGAATAAGCTACGTGGTTAAAGGTGTCCCTTTATCAGAGGAACTTCCTCCGGGCTATCACAGGTTTATCTTGGAAACGTCAGGAAAATCTGCGGAAACCCTTATCATTGTCGCCCCCCGTAAGTCATATCTGCCACCAGTACCGCAGGGAGGTCGTTTGTGGGGTGTTTTTCTCCCCTTATATGCCCTAAAAACCAGAAGGAGCTGGGGAAGCGGTGAACTCCCAGATTTAGAAGTTCTAACGGAATGGGCGGCTTCAATGGGCGGTAGCGTGGTAGCCACTCTGCCTTTACTGCCTATTTTTCAGGAAGAATCTGCTGAGCCAAGCCCTTATAACCCGATTAGTCGACTACTATGGAATGAATTTTATCTAGATGTAACTAAAGTCCCTGAACTGGCTAGATGCCCGTCGGCGCAGACAATTCTGGCTTCATCATCATTCCAAAAGGAAATAGAAGCTTGGCGCGCTTTACCTCTGGTGGATTACTTTCACCTGATGGCATTAAAACGCCATATTCTCGAAGAACTATGCCGTTGTTTCTTTGCGGATAACTCCACTCGTCCTGGGGCTTTTTATCGTTTTATGCAAACCCACCCAGTAGTGGAAGACTACGCTTGTTTTCGAGCCACTTTAGAGAAACAACGTGTCCCCTGGCGCTTATGGCCACAACCTCTTCGCGATGGCGTTCTCACAGAGGGGGACTATGATGAAGAGGCGAAGCGCTATCACCTTTATGTACAATGGCTGGCACAAGAACAAGTCCGGTCGCTTTGGGAAAAGTCTGGCAAAAACGACTCAATGTTATACCTGGATTTGCCTCTGGGAGTCCATTCTGATGGCTATGATGTGTGGCGTGAGCGAAATGTCTTTAGTCTGGAAGCATCAGCGGGCGCACCGCCGGACGCGGTCTTCACCAGAGGTCAGGACTGGAGATTCCCGCCTCTGCATCCGGAGAGAATCAGAGAGCAAGGCTACCGCTACACTATTGCCTATTTGCGGCATCACCTTCAATACGCAGGCATCCTGCGCATCGACCATGTGATGGGCTTTCACCGATTATTCTGGATTCCGAAGGGACTGGAAGCCAGCCAGGGCGTTTATGTGCGCTATCGAGCTGAGGAGTTTTACGCAATTCTGGCTCTTGAGTCCCATCGGAGCAAAACTATCGTGGTTGGTGAAGACTTAGGTACCGTGCCTGCCTATGTTAGACCAGCGATGAGCCGTCATGGTCTCCAACGCCTATATGTCTTACAATACGAACTTGCCTGCAATCCCCAAAAACCTATGAGTCGAATCCCCCCCGACTCGATAGCCAGCTTAAATACACACGATATGCCGCCATTCGCCGCTTTCTGGAAGGCTTCAGATATTAAGGAGAGGGAGGCTATGAAGCTATTGAACAGGGCAAGCGCTCGGATTGAATGGAGGAACCGCCGTTACCTCAAAAAAGCCCTGGTCACTTTTTTACAAAGTAAAGGTTGGCTTAAGGGAAAGGCTCAAGATATCCTAGCCATTATTAAGGCGTGTCTAGCCTTCTTGAGCGCCAGCCAAGCTCGCGTTGTCCTGATTAATCTGGAGGACTTATGGCTGGAAACTCAGCCACAGAACATACCCAGCACCAGGGAGGAATATCCCAACTGGCGACGCAAGGCTCGCTACACCTTGGAGGCTTTTTGCCAAATGTCTGAAGTGCGTGATACACTGCGAGAAGTAGACACTCTCAGAGAACAGAGCTCCCGTCGGGCGCGGAGTTAGCTATGATTTCGCACCTCAGTTGTTTCTTTCATAATTGCTCGGGCAACTTCAGCAACGGTGTCCTCAGTCTGAGCACCTCTTTCTCTTAAAGAACACGATGGCCAGAGGTGGCAGGACAAAAGTTAGGGAATAGGGACGACCATGCCGAGGAATAGGCGCTGCCTCCACACCACCCATGTTGCCTTGACCACTGCCTCCGTATTCCGCAGCATCACTGTTTAAGAGCTCGCACCAGAACCCGTCCTGCGGCACACCGATGCTATATTTGAAGTGGGTTACCGGGGTGAAGTTACAAACTGCTAACACGATATCATCTGCAGCATGCCCCTTGCGAATCAGGCTCACCACACTGTTCTCATAATCACTGCAATCAATCCATTCGAAGCCTGAATGCTCGAAATCCGCCTGATAGAGGGCAGGTTGACTCCGATAAAGCCGGTTCAGGTCACTCACCCACCGCTGGAGACCGGAGTGGGGCGGGTACTCAAGAAGATGCCATTCCAGGCTCTCCTCGTGTGTCCACTCTCGCCACTGACCAAATTCTCCTCCCATGAAAAGCAGCTTTTTGCCCGGCTGCGCGTACATGTACCCGAAAAGAAGCCTCAGGTTGGCGAACTTCTGCCAGTCATCTCCCGGCATCTTGCCCAGCAACGAACCTTTCCCATACACCACTTCATCATGGGAGAGCGGCAGGATGAAATTCTCAAAGAAGGCGTATATCATGCGAAAGGTGAGATTATTGTGATGATATTTTCGATAAATAGGGTCTTTGCACAGGTATTCCAGTGTATCGTGCATCCAGCCCATGTCCCATTTCAAGCCAAAACCCAGACCTCCGATATAGGTCGGTCTTGATACCATGGGCCAGGCAGTGGACTCCTCGGCGATACTCTGTACGTCAGGATTCTCCTGATAGACAATCTGGTTGAAACGCCGTAAGAAATCGATCGCCTCAAGGTTCTCTCGTCCGCCGTATTTATTCGGTATCCATTCACCCTCTTTCCGCCCGTAATCTAAATAAAGCATAGAGGCAACCGCATCCACGCGCAGGCCGTCAACATGGTATTTATCCAGCCAGAATAATGCACTGCTTAAGAGAAAGCCACGCACTTCGTTACGACCATAGTTGAAAATAAAGCTGTTCCAGTCGGGATGGAATCCCTGCCTCGGGTCCTCATGCTCATAGAGATGTGTCCCATCAAAGTAACCCAACCCGTGCTCGTCGTTAGGAAAGTGAGAGGGTACCCAGTCCAGAATTACCCCTATGTCATGCTGATGTAAATAGTCAATCAGATACATGAAATCCTGAGGGGTGCCATAGCGACTGGTGGGGGCAAAATATCCGGTAGTCTGGTAACCCCAGGAACCATAGAAAGGGTGTTCCATCACCGGCAGAAACTCAACATGGGTGAAGCCCATCTTCTCTATGTACTCAGCCAGCCTGGGTGCCAGTTCCCGATAGGTCAGGTAACGGTTACCTTCTTCAGGCACTCGCCGCCAGGAGCCCAGATGCACTTCGTAGATGGAGATAGGTGCGTCAAGGGCGTTTCGCTCTCGCCTTTTCTCCATCCAGTCCTGGTCACCCCAGGTGTAATCTAAGTCCCAGACAATCGAAGCTGTCCGAGGCGCTGTTTCACTGAAGAAAGCAAACGGGTCGGCTTTCTCAACACGGTAATCATGATATTGTGAAATAAGGTGGTACTTGTAAAGCAAGCCTTTGCCAACGCCAGGGATAAAACCTTCCCAGATGCCAGACTGACCTCTGGAACGCAAGGCGTGGCTTGTTTTATGCCAACCATTAAAGTTGCCGATGACAGATACCTGCCTGGCATTGGGCGCCCACACCGCAAAATAAGTCCCCTCCACTCCGCTCACAATCAGAGGGTGGGCTCCCAGTTTTTCATAGAGACGGTAGTGAGACCCCTCATTGAAGAGGTAGAGGTCATCATCAGAGAGAAGGGCTACATCATGACTTATTGTGGTGATATCCTTTTTCTTTTCGCCAATCTGCTCTGCCTTCCTGCTTTTATCTTGTATCATTACCAATGGTATCCTTTATTATTCTTGCGGGGGCTAACGTAATATCCTTACCATCCAATTCCCATTAGCTGTAATATGCCTTGGAAGGGCACCTTCACCCAATCAGGGCGGTTATTCAACTCATAGTTGATTTCATAGACAGCCTTATCCAGAATATAAGCATCCAGCAGTATCTTCAATTGGTCAGGGTCATCAGGTAGCAGGCCGGTTTCCTTGACCATATCCAGGTAGGCGGTGAGAAAGGCTACTGAAACCCAGGTGTACCAGTACTGTGCCCAATGCTGCAACATGGGCAGGTCATCCTCTGGTCGGCGTGCCAGTTGTACCTGGCGAAGTAAAGCACTGTGTGCAGCATAATGAAAGGAGCGAATAATCCCGGCTACATCTCGGAGTGGCGAACGCTTGAGACGCCGCTCGCTTAAAGCACGAGCCGGTTCCCCTTCAAAATCGATGATGACAAAGTCTTTACCGGTATAAAGTATCTGTCCCAGGTGGTAGTCACCGTGGCAGCGGATTCGCATCGCTGAGATCTTTTGCTGGCGAATCAACTGATAGCATTCAATGATAGATTTTTCCAAATTCAGAACCTGCTGGGCTTCGTCCTTGAGTGCCTCTGGAAGATTCTTCATCCTCTCGCGCAATAGCTGGAATGTCCGGATGGCAAAACTCCGCAGGGACTGGTAAAGAGAATTCTGGTAGATGAAGGTGAATGGTTCCGGGGCAAATTCCGGGTCGTCTAGAATTGAAGCTAGAGCCACGTGGAGCTCGGCAGTGCGCTGCCCAAGCAGTTGAGCTGAAGCCATATATAGACCGATGGTATCCTTGGCGAGAGACGGTGTCTCTTTCAGCAGGGAGAGCAGATGTTTTCGGGGAACTGGCGGTGCTTGTACCGTCGGGTGTATCAGCACGCCTTCAAAGTAACGTTCCAGGGAATCCAGAGTATACTGCCAAGCATCTCCTTCATTGGGCACGAAACACTGAAGAACAGCTAAGCTCATCGGCTTGCCCCTTCGACGACGGTATTCGAGAGCGCCGGCTAAGGCGGAGATATTGGCAAATGAAGTCTTTTCCGTGAGGAAACGACCGATTTCATGCTCCGGGTTGGGTCCCTCCTCAAGCTTCCGGAATAGCTTGAGAATTAAGCGGTCTCCGTAGATTACCGATGTATTGGTCTGTTCAGCTTTTACCGGAACCGGCTCCAGAGAAGTTTCGCTTGGTCCACGGGCACTGCTAAAGAGCCGGGTTTGTGAAGCTGATATTTCGCCAACCAACCCTTTGAAATGACGTCTTCTTCCCATGGCTTGCAAAAGAAACTTGCAGAAGTTTTTGTCAACTAGCGCATCGTAGAGTACCTGTTCACTTTCCTCGCCGTAAGGTTTAAGGTGTGCCACCACCGCGTGCGGGTATTCAGCGGTAATTGTATCTGTCTGCTCAATTGAGGCAGTAGTGAGTGGCAGTACGTAGGTTTCCGGTTCACCTTCCACGTACTCAATGTCAACCAAGACAAAGTAGGCCGTAGAGTCCAACAGATGCATCGGAATAACGTCATTGATTCGGGATGACCGCACCTCCCGCGCTTTGCCGCGGAACCAGCGCCGATTTCTCATATATTTCAACAAGATTCCTTCTAGGATAGGCCAGTTTTGTTTCCTGAAGATTTCTTCTCTTGTTACGGCTACGGTAGGAGACACCCCGACCTGGTCTGAAGGCAGGGCACGGGGGCGCAATGCCTCAGCTGGCTGGGGTTCAAGGGAAAACCAGTAAAAGGCGTAAGGGCTGAGGGTGAAATAATATTTTCTGTCGCTGATGGGCGCGAATTCCACTCGACCAAAGATATCCACTGGTCTCCAACTGTTAAACTCGGAGAGGTCGAGCTGTGTTTGCTGTGCAGAACGAGAAAGATTGGCTATTACCAGGATGGTTTGGTCTTGGTAGCGTCGTAAGAAAGCCAGGATTTTGCGATTTTCCGGGTGTAGGAACTTTATGTCTCCCCGCCCGAATGCCTTAAGCCGCTTTCTTAGAGAGATAACATGCTTCATCCACCAGAGGAGCGAGTCGGTATTGTTTTGCTGGGTTTCCACATTGACGGCTTCATAATGATATTCCGGGTCAATAATCGGAGGGAGGAAAAGCCTCTGGGGATTGGCTCGTGAGAAACCGGCGTTTCTTTCCGGACTCCACTGCATTGGGGTGCGCACTCCGTTACGGTCACCTAAATAGAAATTATCCCCCATCCCGATTTCGTCCCCATAATATATCACCGGCGTTCCGGGCAGTGAAAAGAGGAGCGCATTCATCAACTCGATTTTCCTGCGGTCGTTGTTTAATAGCGGAGCCAAGCGGCGGCGAATACCAAGGTTAAGCCTTGCCGCAGGGTCATGGGCATAGACCCGGTACATATAGTCCCGCTCCTCGTCAGTAACCATCTCCAGTGTTAACTCATCATGGTTGCGGAGGAAGAGAGCCCACTGGCAACTATCCGGTATCGATGGCGTCTGCTGGAAGATATCAATGATGGGAAAGTGGTCTTCCATACGAATAGCCATAAATAGACGCGGCATGATGGGGAAGTGAAAAGCCATATGAAACTCATCACCGTTGCCAAAATAGGCGACGGCATCCTCAGGCCACTGGTTGGCTTCAGCCAGCAGCATACGGTTTTTGAACTTTTTATCAACATGGGCGCGCAGTTCTTTTAAAAAAGCGTGCGTCTCTGGTAGATTTTCGCAGCTAGTACCTTCCCTCTCGTAAAGGTAAGGCACGGCATCCGCTCGCAGCCCGTCAACCCCGAACTTCAGCCAATAGTCCATTATGCCTAAGAGCGCTTGCCGAACCATGGGGTTATCATAGTTCAAATCCGGTTGGTGTGAGTAGAACCGGTGCCAGTAGTATGCTTTAGCTACATGGTCCCAGGTCCAGTTAGAAGATTCATAGTCTTTGAAGATAATGCGAGCCTCTTTATATTTTTCTGGGGTATCGCTCCACACATAGAAATCGCGGTAGTGGCTACCTGGCGTTGCTTTCCGCGCTCGCTGGAACCAGGGGTGCTGGTCGGAAGTATGGTTGAGCACAAGCTCCGTAATAACTCGTATACCATGCTGATGCGCCTCATCAACGAAGGCTTTGAAATCAGTCATGGTGCCGTAGACTGGCAAGATATGGTGATAATCAGAAATATCATAACCGTCATCTTTGAGCGGTGAGGGGTAGAAAGGAAGCAGCCACACCGCCGTAACTCCCAGGTCTTCAAGGTAGTCCAGCTTCTCGATTAAACCCAGGAAGTCACCTACGCCATCCGCATCACTGTCGTAGAATGCCCTGACATGGACTTCATAGATTATGGCGTCTTTGTACCACAGGGGGTCATCATTGAAGGGAAATACCCCGGAATCAAGCTCTTTCATACTACTTACCAAGGAGGGTGTGGATATGCTCCAGCAAATCTTTAATACGGAGTCCTTTGGTGAATAAGCCACTGGCGCCATGCTTCAGGCTATCTCTCTGGACAGACGGGCTGCGCTGTGGTGAAATTACCAGAAAGGGTATCTTGGCTTTGTGCAATTCCTCTAGGTGCTGCCAGATGCTCCGGTCAAATGCCGAGACATCCACCACTGCCAGAGAGATTTTTCCCTCTTTCTCGATAGCCTGAACCAGTTCCGATATACTGGCTGCGGTGACAATCTGGTAGCCATCCCGCTCGAGTTGTTGAGACAAAAGTGCCAGCTGGCTAGGGTCATTAACTGCCGTTAGGATTATCTCTTTTTCCACTATCGCTTGCTCCTCCCCGTCCGGATTGCTGCCCTCTAGTTACACAGAATTTGGTAATTATGCTATACCTGGCTTACAAAGGCATAATATGTCATTTGAGGTCATTTTGCAAATGGTACTCAGAATCATCGTTCCACGCGGAATACGTGAGCGGGACAGATATTGGGGTTAAGTTCAACATAATTCCGGGAACCTTGCCATATGTATCGAGCATCATGCAAAAGGTCGTGCATCTGGTAGGGTTGCCGACCATCAAGCCCCAACGCCTCGAGGGGAAGCTCCACCCAACCTGAATGAGTATAGCGATGGTGCAGGTTCACCACGACCAGTATGATGTTGGAAAGGTCTTCAGTATGTTTACTGTAGCAGATGAGCTCTTCGTTATCTAAGCGATGAAACATTAAATTTGAGTTGGTCTGAAGAGCGGGATTCTCACGTCTGATGCGATTCACCCGCGCAATAAAGTCTTTCAAGCTGTCGGCTCTATCGATGTCCCAATGCTTTATTTCGTACTTCTCTGAATTTAGATATTCCTCACTGCCCTGTTCTCTGGGGACATTTATGCCGAGCTCAAATGCCGGCCCATAAATACCGTAGCTGGGGCTCAGCGTTGCTGCCAGCACCAGTCGTGCCATGAAAGCCGGCCGTCCGCCGGACTGTAGATATTCCGTCAAGATATCGGGAGTATTTGGCCAGAAGTTCGGCCGGAAATACTCACGAACATCGGTCTGGGTAAGTTCCGTAAGGTACTGAGTCAGTTCCCATTTAGTGTTGCGCCAGGCAAAATAGGTATAGGACTGGGTGAAGCCTAGCTTGGCAAGCTGGTACATAACTTTGGGACGGGTAAACGCCTCGGAGAGAAAAATGACATCAGGATAAGCCTTTTTGATGTCCTTAATCAACCACTCCCAAAAGCAGAAAGGCTTGGTATGGGGATTGTCCACACGGAAGGTAAGGACACCTTGCTCAATCCAGAAAAGAATAACGCTCTTGAGTTCTTCCCAAAGTTCCCGCCAGTGCTCATTTTCAAAGTTGAGCGGGTAGGTATCTTGATATTTCTTGGGAGGGTTCTCAGCATATTGCACCGTGCCATCTGGACGCCAGAGGAACCATTCGGGATACTCTTTCATATAGGGGTGGTCGGGAGAGCACTGGAAAGCGATGTCCAGCGCAATTTCTATCCCGTATTCTCCAGCCCTGGTTATCAGCTGCCGAAAGTCACCTAGAGTGCCAAGCTGAGGGTGGATGGCTTTGTGTCCACCCTCTTCAGCTCCAATTGCCCAGGGGGTGCCTGGCTCATTGGGGTCAGAGGTAATCACGTTGTTTTTCCCTTTGCGGTTGGTGTGCCCGATGGGGTGGATGGGTGGAAAGTAGAGAACATCAAAGCCCATCTCCGCAATATAAGAAAGGCGGGCTTCGCAGTCCCTGAATGTGCCGTGGCGACCTGGCTCAAGAGCAGAAGAGCGTGGGAACATCTCATACCAGGTGCTGAAGCGAGCTTTCTCCCGGTCGACCCATACCTTCAGTTCTTTTGGGTAAATGACCGCGAACTTACGGTCAGGGTACCGCGCCATAAGGTTAGCTACCGCCTCGCTCATAGCCAGCTCTATCTTCTCCTTTTGCTCAATTTGGGTTGACTTTAAGGTATCTGCCCACCTTCTTATTATCCGACTGTCTGACTTGGAAGCTCGCTGGCTTGTTTCTTCCATTAACTGAGCACCCATTAAGAGATTTACTGATAGGTCCTCTTGCCCAGTCTTGATTCTTTTGTCCATGTCTGCGCGCCAGGTCTTAAATCGGTCAACCCAAGCCATGATGGTGTAGAGATAATATCCAAGCTCCGTGACCGTAAACGAGCCCCGCCAGCGGTCATTGACCAGGAAATCCATGGGAATCTCGACCCAGCTAGACGCATTCTCCTTGCGGTATAGTAGCAGAGCTGAAAGAGCATTGTGGCCGTCAGCAAAGATATCAGCTTCAACAATAACCTTCTCTCCAATGACCCGTTTAATAGGAAAACGACCACAGTCAATCTCGGGTTTCACCCCTTCAATAATTACTCTTTTTCGACCCTCTATCTCCTTCATGCCAACTTACCTCGTATTTAGGATATAGCCAGACTTAAATTGTCTTCAGCATAATGTTCTTACATTTAAACCGATTATCCTTCACTGATAGGTGATTGTCAACCGAAATCAGCGAGGTCGTTTACTAACCCCTCACCCTGTATCCCTCTCCCCTTCGTAAGGAGAGGGGGAAAGAGATTTTAGAGAGGGGCGAATCCCCTCTTAACTTCCTCTATCTTTTTCAGCAGTGTCTAAGAGAGGCGTAGCCTCTCTTCCTTATTCTCCCCCCTTCCCTTTGTAAGGGAAGGGGGTAAGGGGGGATAGGTTGCTAAATAATCTCAGTAAACAATATCGTAGACTTCAACCACTCGAAATATTTTGGTATGCTATTATTATAAATTATATTAATAATGTGGACGGCAGAAAAAGAGAAGAGGAGGCTAAACGATGAACTCCGTTCAGGAAGCTAAGCGTCTGGGCCAGTCGATATGGCTCGACTACATACGCAGAGACCTTATCACCAGCGGTGAACTGCAAAAGCTGGTGCAGAGTGGACTAAGTGGCATGACCAGCAATCCCACTATCTTTCAGAAGGCTATCGCCCAGAGCAACGATTACGATAAAGCACTGCGGGCTATTCTCAAGTCTAGCCCGGATGTCAATATTAAGACTATCTATGAGCGTTTGGCGGTAGAGGATATCCAGATGGTCGCTGATATCTTACGACCAGTTTACGATGCGACCCAAGGGCTTGATGGCTTGGTCAGCCTTGAGTGCTCACCACACCTTGCCCATGACACGGATAACACCATCGCTGAGGCAAGGCATCTCTGGCAGCTTGTGAACCGTCCTAACGTTATGATAAAGGTGCCGTCCACACCGCAGGGTATACCAGCCACCGAGGCGCTCATTGCTGAAGGAATTAACGTCAATGTAACCCTCATGTTCTCGCTGAAACACTATGAAGCTGTCTCTCATGCCTATATCCGTGGCATGGCGCAGAATCCGAAGCCTTCACGAGTGTCCTCGGTAGCCTCATTTTTCGTGAGTCGGATTGATACCTATGTGGACAGAGAACTGGAAAAGATAGGCACGAAAGAGGCATTGGCATTCCGCGGCAAGGCAGCCATTGCCAACTCTAAGCTTGTCTATCGTCGCTTCCGCGAGGTCTTTTTTGGGGAAAAGTTTGCCGCAGAGCGCAAGCGCGGTGCCCATGTTCAGCGTGTCCTCTGGGGAAGCACCAGCACCAAGAATCCGGCTTACTCCGATGTCATGTATGTAGAAGGGCTTATAGGACCAGATACCGTGAATACGGTACCTCTGGAAACTTTGGCTGCCTTTCGCAACCACGGGAAGGTACGTCGGACAGTGGACCAAGGAGTGAAGGAAGCAGAACAGCTACTGGTCAAACTCAGCAAGTTGGGAGTAGATTTAGACGCTATTACCGAGCAATTACAGAAAGACGGGGTAAAAGCATTTGCCGATTCTTTTGACCAGTTGCTCGGTGCTCTGGAAGAGAAACGTAAGGTTTGGGCAGCATATTAGCTATCTTGCATAGATGACTGAAATGACGTAAGATTACAAATAAACTCATTCAATGGTATCTGAAACAAAAACGATGGCTCATTCACCCCCCGTTGCTTATTTCTCCATGGAGATTGGTCTTGACCCAGCTATGTACATGTATAGTGGCGGCTTGGGAATACTAGCTGGCGATACACTGCGCGCCGCTGCTGACTTGGGTGTGTCTATGGTAGGCATATCTCTCTTGTACCACAAAGGCTATTTTCGGCAACACTTGGATAGCTCTGGAAATCAGACAGAGAGTGCTTCTGAGTGGTCCCCGGGGAAATTCTTGCAACCAATGCTGCCACAGGTCACGGTAACCATTGAAGGACGGACGGTACACATAAGGGCGTGGCACTACTTAGTGCATGGCGTATCTGGACACTCCGTACCAGTCTATTTTCTGGACACCTTTCTTCCCCAGAATGACCCTTACGACCAAACCCTGACTGATTATCTTTATGGAGGTGACGACCGCTATCGCCTGTGCCAGGAAGCGGTGCTGGGCATAGGTGGTGTGGCTATGCTGCGCGCTTTGGGTTACAGCAAGGTGCAGGCTTTCCACATGAATGAGGGACACTCCGCTTTTCTTGGTCTAGCTCTGCTGGAAGAGCGAGTCAAAGGGTATGGCTTGCCTAATGCGACTCATGAAGACAGGGAGGCGGTCCGCAAGCAGTGTATATTTACGACGCATACTCCGGTCCCGGCGGCCTATGATAGTTTTCCTCTGGACCTGGTCCGGCAAGTGCTGGGCGAAGAACGAGCCAACGCCCTGGAATTGGCAGACTGTTGCCTAGCGGGCGCCTTAAATATGACTCACCTAGCCCTGTCCTTCTCCCACTATATTAATGGCGTCGGCATGCGTCACGGACAGGTTTCCCGTGACATGTTCCCCAATTATCCTGTTAACTCCATTACCAATGGTGTCCACGCCACAACCTGGGTTTCACCACCATTTGGCCAACTTTTCGACCAGCATGTTCCTGAGTGGCGCAAGGATAACCTTTACCTGCGCTACGCCATAAGTATCCCCCTTGAGAAAATTCAGCAGGCTCACAGCCAAGCCAAATGCGAGTTGCTGGCAGAAGTGACCCGGCGCAGCGGGGTGCAGTTAGACCCCAAAATAATGACTCTGGGCTTCGCTCGGCGTGCCACCCTGTATAAAAGGGGAGACCTGCTGTTCTCGAACTTAGACCGGCTCAGGCGGATAGCACAGGAGATTGGGCCTCTCCAGATTATCTATAGCGGGAAAGCTCATCCTCGGGACGGAGGTGGAAAGGACCTGATTCGGCGCATCTTTCAAGCCGCCTCTACTCTGTCAGACGTTATCTCTGTTGTTTATCTGGAAGAGTATGGCATGGAACTGGCCAAATATATGTGTGCTGGAGTGGACTTGTGGCTAAACACCCCGCAGAAACCGCTGGAAGCCTCTGGTACCAGTGGCATGAAAGCTGCCCTCAATGGGGTGCCCAGCCTGAGCATACTGGATGGCTGGTGGATTGAGGGACATATCGAGGGTACTACTGGCTGGTCCATTGGTGATAGTTGGGAGCCGGAAAGTAACCCGGTAAAAGAGAGCACCTCACTATATGATAAGCTGGAGTATGTCATCCTTCCCATGTTCTATGCTCAGCCTACCGCTTATGCCAAGGTCATGCGTTCCGCCATTGCCATAAATGGTTCTTTCTTCAACGCACAACGCATGGTATCACAGTATGTGCAGAATGCTTATTATGCCGTCGGGGAAAGCTAGCCTTCGGCTCTTTGTAACATTTGATACTCGCTGTCTGGAAATAAGAGAATGAATGCCAATGCTAAACCTCTGGCTCTCGGCGTTGACCTTGGCGGTAGCAAAATATTAACGGCTGCGGTCAACTCTGCGGGAGCTGTGCTCTCCCGTGATTACCGGTTAACGCCGGCTGACAAGGGTCCTGAAGCTGTTATTCAGGAGATTTTGAAGTCCGCAGACCATGCCGCAAAACAGGCTGGCATAGCCATCAAAGACCTCACTGCCATAGGAGTTGGGGTTGCTGGTCTCTCAAATCCGGCCACGGGAGTGGTCTTCACCTCGCCTCACCTACCGGGGTGGCATGAGGTTCCCTTGCGAGACATTATAGAACGGGAGTCCGGCAAAAAGACCTTTCTTATCAATGATGCCAATGCCGCTGCTTTAGGCGAGCTTTATTTCGGCGCCGGGAGAGGAGCGCGGAATTTCATCTATGTCACTATCAGCACCGGTATTGGCGGCGGAATTATCATCAATGGTGAACTTTACTGTGGTGTTATCGGCACGGCTGGAGAAATCGGTCACATGACTATCAATGATAAAGGGCCGCGCTGCAATTGCGGTAACACTGGCTGCTGGGAGTCTCTCGCTTCCGGCTCGGCTCTAGCCAGAGAAGCAAAACATCGGATTCAAAAGGGAGCCAAGACGTCTATTCTGGATTATGCCCATGGTGACCTAGAAAAGGTAACTGCCCAAGTGGTACAGGTCGCTGCTGAGCATGGCGATACCTTAGCCAGAGAACTTATCACTAGGACAGGCTACTATATAGGAGTAGGACTGGCAAGTCTGATAAACATCTTCAACCCCGAGTTGATAATTATTGGCGGTGGTTTATCCAATATGGGCGACATGCTGCTTGCTCCGGCATTTAAGGTGGCTGGCGATAGGGCATATAAAGAGCCTTACCGTGCCGTGCGTTTTGCTCTGGCTGAGCTGGCTGGGGATTCAGGTGTCGTGGGTGCGGCTGCCTTTGCCCTCAAGGAAATGAAAAAGACAGGCGAATAAGCCGCAAATTCCGGTTGCTAGGAGCCGGCTTAATTCTTCTCTTACCTTCTCTTTTCCTCTATTTCTTTTCTTCAATATAGGTGGCTGCTGCCTTGGGTGTCTTTCCTCCCTTTATCTGGTGGTAGTAATCATAGGTCATGCCGACTTTGTCTGAGATAACTTCAGCATTAACGACCTGAGCAATGAAGATAGTGTGCGTGCCCACATCCACTTCCTGGGTTACTCTGGTTTCAAGGTAAGCCACAGTGTTATCAAGGACTACAGGTGCCCCTGTTTCACCTATTTTGTAATTAACGCCGTCAAATTTGTCTGTATCCCGACCTGATTTGAAGCCAAAGCGACCGATGAAGGTAAGAGGTGTATCCTGCCAGAGAACTGAGGCTGCAAAGACCTTACTCTCCTTGATAAACTGCCAGGTCAAATTTTTCTTGTTGATGCTGACCGCAACCGTCGGTGGCTCAGAGGTTACCTGGAATAACGTATTGGCGATTTGACCGTTGAATCGGTCACCTCTCCTCGAGGTAACGATATAAAGACCATAACCTATCTTATGGAGGGCTTTAACATTCATGGTTTTTTCTACCTTTCGCAGTTTTTAACTATTATTAGATTTTCTAATTTTTAAGCAATCTCCTTTTGTAAACCTAATATTTTTCTATTGAATTCAACGTCTGCCTTACCTCCGGCGAAGGCATCAAAGGCTTTTTTCGGGGCATCAATCAGCATAGATTTGATAAAGCTTACTGCTTCACGAGCACTCTGTTCAGCGCCTTTGACACAGCATTCCCACTCTAACACCGCCCAGGAGCTGTAGCCAACTTCGGTAAGCCGGCTGAAGACCTGTTTGAAATCTATCTGTCCATCGCCGAGACTGCGGAAACGGCCCGGTCTATCTTTCCATTCCTGATAGCCACCATAAACTCCGCTTTTAGGAGTAGGGTTGAGTTCGGCATCTTTAACGTGAAAGGCTTTAATGTAATCACCATAACAGGTTATATAGCCTACATAATCGATGCACTGAAGAACAAGGTGGGAAGGGTCATAGAGCATATTCACGCTTTTGTGATTTCCCGTTGCCGCCAGGAATCGCTCAAAGGTGACACCATCATGCAGGTCTTCGGTGGGATGGATTTCAAATGCCAGGTCAATCCCGTATTCACCGGCGAGGTCGAGAATTGGCTTCCAGCGTTTAGCCAGCTCCTGAAAAGCCAGGTCCACCAGTCCTTTAGGTCTGGGGGGCCAGGGATAAACGTAGTGCCAGAGCAAAGCTCCACTTAGGGTGGGAAGGACTCTTAATCCCAGATTCCGGGAAGCCTTGAGGCTCTTTTTCATCTGGTTTATCGCCCACGCCGTGCGCGCCTGGCTATTTCCTTTGACCGAAGGAGCGGCAAAGACATCGAGGAGAACATCGTAAGCTGGGTTAACAGCAACAAGTTGCCCGAACAAATGTGTGGTCAGTTCCGTTATCTCCAAGCCATGGCACCGACTTTTAAGTTCATCGCAGTAACCCCTGGATTCTGCTGCCTTGTCCAGATTGATGGCTCGGGGCTCCGAAGCTGGAATCTGTACTCCAAGAAACCCAAGCGATTTTGCCCAAGCGGTAATGTTTTCCAGACTGTCAAAGGGAGGTTCATCACCAAAATACTGCGCCAAACAGATAGCCGGGCCTTTTATTTGAGACATGGATACCTCCTTTTAAAATATTAATGAGATTGCGGGTATTTCCCAACTATTATAAATCTATGAGGTTACTCAGACAATATCACTCAATCCTTGTCCCAGGGATACATCTAATGTTTAAACCTTTGTGGACAGTTCTCCCTGCTTTCCTTAAAATGTAATCGTCCGAATGG
>CAZUSN010000008.1:0-3113 GCA_964623035.1 uncultured Dehalococcoidaceae bacterium
ATGCCTCGGTGCCCAAGACCCTAGTCCGCTTTCTGGTGCGGTGGGTCGCCGATGAAGAGTTAGCTAACTCACCAGCCCAAAGAGTTTTATATGATGTCCTGGAAACTCCGATTTCTCCAGAGCTGCAGCGGCCGGAGAAGGGCGAGATTAGACAAAAGAGTGAGGAAGTTATTGGGCCGGTGGAACTTGCGGATTTCTACTTGTACCCTTTTATTCGCTTCGGAATGCGCCCTGGCAAGATGCTTTACCTAGCTAATGAAGTGAGAAAGCAAGGGCTTTTTGAAGGTCAATACACGCTTGATGATTTACGGAGATGGCTCACCAGTTTCCTAGAGAGATTCTTCGCCAACCAGTTCAAGAGAACCTGCTTACCTGAGGGACCCAAGATTGGCTCGGTAAGCCTGTCCCCTCGTGGAGACTGGAGAATGCCATCAGACGCTGAGGTGAGACTGTGGCTTGAGGATTTGGAAGCGATGTACCTCAGGCTACGCAGCTCAGACTGACTCGGTGAGGAAATAGCTTGAAAACAGGCGCCGCAAAAGTCAGACTAATGCAAGGCAATGAGGCATGTGCCGAAGGTGCTATAGCGGCGGGGGCAAACTTCTTTGCTGGCTATCCAATAACACCGGCTACAGAGATTGCGGAAATTTTATCGCGCAGAATGCCCGAGGCAGGCGGCATCTTTGTTCAGCTTGAAGATGAGCTAGCCTGCATGGCGGCGGTAGTCGGCGCCTCGTTGGTAGGTGCAAAAGCTATGACAGCAACATCTGGCCCGGGATTTACTTTGATACAGGAAAACTTGGGATATGCTGCTATGGTCGAAGCTCCGTGCGTGGTGGTGAGTGTACAAAGGGGGGGACCCTCAACCGGTCTTCCCACATTGCCTTCTCAAGCTGATGTGATGCTCGCCCGGTGGGGAACCCATGGCGACCACCCAGTAATAGTGCTTTCGCCCTCATCGGTTAGAGAGATGTTTGATTTAACGGTGAGCTGCTTCAACTATGCTGAAAAGTATCGTGTGCCGGCTATTTTGTTGACGGATGCGATATTAGCTCATCTCAGGGAAGATGTGATACTGCCCAATGCTGAGGAAGTCACCAGATTTGAGAGAAAGAGACCCACGGTTACACCCGAAGAATACCAGCCATATGCTCCTGATAAGAATGGGGTGCCTCCCATGGCTTGCTTTGGTGAAGGCTATCGATACTATATCTCCGGCGTCGTTCACGATGAAAAAGGGTCTCCAACACTCCAGAATTCGACGGTAGCTTCAAGGCTACTTAAGAGGCTACATGACAAAATTGAACGCAATCTCGCGGATATAATACGTTATCAGGCGGAAATGACTGATGATGCCGAAATCCTGGTGCTCGCTTATGGCTGTCTGGCTAGGTCAGCCAGACAGGCTGTTATCAATGCACGGAAAGAAGGACTCAAGGTTGGTTTATTTAGACCCATTACTATGTGGCCATTCCCTGATGACGAATTTCTGCAAGCTGTGGGGACAGCGCATACGGTTATTGTTCCTGAAATGAACATCGGCCAGTACGCTGGCGAGGTAGCTCGGGCGCTATGTGATGGTGGCAAAGGTTCGAGGGTTTCTAGACTGACGGAACTGGGCAGTATCGCAATTCACCCTGAGGCAATACGGCAAAGAATTAGAGAGGTAGCCAAGAATGGCAACTGAGATAAAGATAAGTGATTATTTGAGGGAAAGAGAGTTTCCTACCATCTGGTGTCCGGGATGCGGGCATGGCATCATCCTGATGGCTGCCATTCGAGCTATCGCCAAACTAGGTTTAAAAAAGGATGATATATTGGCGGTCTCAGGTATCGGATGTTCCGCTCGTTCTCCAGCTTACCTTGATTTCAATGGCATCCAGACCACACATGGCAGGGCGATTGCCTTTGCCACCGGAATGAAGCTGCACCGGCCTGACATGCGTGCTTTATTGTTTCTAGGAGACGGGGATTGTGCCGCCATTGGCGGCAATCATTTTCTTCATGCCGCCAGGCGCAATATAGATATGACCGTAATTGTTATGAATAATTACACCTATGGTATGACCGGTGGGCAAGTTTCCCCAACAACACCTTATATGGGTATATCGAGCACCACGCCTCTAGGAAATATCGAACCGGAAATGAATCTATGCGAGGTTGCCAAAGCTGCCGGTGCTACATTTGTGGCTCGAACTACCGCCTATCACTTTAACCAGCTGGCTACTTTCATTGAGCGAGGAATGAAAAACAAGGGTTTCAGTTTCATCGAATGTATCAGTCCCTGTCCCACCGGTTTTGGCAGGAGAAACAAATTTAAGAATCCAGTCGAGATGTACCAGTGGCTCCGCGATTCAACCCTATCCCTTGACAAAGCTAAGACGATGACCGAGGAAGAGTTAAAAGGCAAAATAGTAACCGGCATTTTCAATGACATTAGCCGACCAGAGTTTGTTGCTGCCTACATTGAGCAGATGAGGCAAATTCAGGAAACTGGCAGAGCCAAAAAAGATGCGTATATTGAAATGGTACTACTGCCAAGGGGATTCAAGAATCCAGCACACTGTGAGATAAGGTTATCTGGTTCGGGAGGACAAGGGCTCATCTTGGCGAGTGTCATACTGGCTGAGGCGGCGGTTAGACAGGGAATGAAAGTCGCCCAGTCTCAGTCATATGGACCGGAAGCTCGCGGTGGAGCTAGTCGCTCTGAGTTAATTCTGAGTAGTGAGGAAATTAACTTCTTCCAAGTGCGTTGTCCCGATATCTTACTAACCATGACGCAGCAGTCCTATGACAAATATGCCAAAGAAATTAAGCCCGGCGGAATTATCATTGCTGACTCTACCTTTGTGAAAAGACTCCCGGCAGTCGGCGCGAAAACTTATGAAGCGCCCATTACCAGAATTGCGGTTGACAGAATGAGCAGCGCTCTGGTGTCAAACATGGTGGCACTCGGCATATTAGCGCGTATCACCCCATTTCTATTAATAGAGACCTTGGAAAAGGCTATTTGTGCTCGAATACCCTCAAATCTAAGGGAACTAAACACCAGTGCTCTTCATGAGGGCTATAACTACGCTGAACAACTGATGAAATAGTTAATCGATAGTGCG
>CAZUSN010000008.1:3213-22098 GCA_964623035.1 uncultured Dehalococcoidaceae bacterium
TCATGAGGGCTATAACTACGCTGAACAACTGATGAAATAGTTAATCGATAGTGCGATGCTGAACCGGAGGAGATTTGAGTGAGAGGAAAGAGGTCAGTTAAACCGGCGATTAAATATGCCTGGTGCAAAGCCTGCGAACTATGTATAGCCTTCTGCCCCCAACAGGTTTTCGAAGCAGACTCATTTGGGAAGCCCAAGGTCAGTAGGCCTGAAGATTGCAAGGGTTGCCAGATGTGCCAGTACATGTGTCCTGATTTTGCTATTAGTATGACGGAGACCGCCCCACCAACGAACTCGTAATTGTCCAGCCTGCCCCAGCTACGAGCTTCTTCCAAATAGAGTTAATCTGCGCAGTCTTATTAAGGCATCCCCTGCCTTTACTCCGCTACCTTTTTTCAGAACAAAAAGGGGGTTCACATCAAGCTCTATCAGGTCAGGGCCCAGGGTGGCACCCAGCTCTGAAATTATCACAATAGCCCTGATAGTAGCCTCAATATCCCGCTCATCGAATTGCCGGAAGCCGTGAAACAATCTTTTGGCTTTCAATTCCTCTATCATCCCCCTTGCTTCTGCCTCATTTACTGGTGAAAGACGCAGGCTAACATCCTTGAAAACTTCAACAAAGATGCCACCTAGACCAAACATTACCAGGGAACCGAACTTTTTGCTCCATTTGAGCCCGACAAAAGCCTCAATGGCATCATGAATCATTTCCTCGACGATAACCCCTTCGATGTTCGCTTCGGGGTTATACAATCTGGCATTTTGCACAATTTCGCCAAAAGAGCGATGCATCACCTCCGGGGTATTTATGCCTACTATTACCGCCTTGGCATCGCTTTTGTGCAGGATATCAGGGGAACTGACTTTTGCCACTACTGGGTAGCCAATTTGATTTGCCAGCTTTACCGCAGCTTCAGAGGTCTTCGCGAGCCCGCCTCTCGGTTTGGGAATCCCGATTTGAGCAAGAAAATCTTTGCCCACGGACTCGACGAGCACATTGTTTTTTGCTGCCGTATACCCCTGTCTCAAAGAGGACAAAATGGACAAGAGTTCTTTCCGTGACAGAGATAGGTGTCGTTTTACTCCGGCCCTTTGATAACCCACCGTTATCTTATCAGGGCGAGGGAGTTCCACCAGCCTGGCCAGGGCATTAACTGCTCTTACACCATCAAAAAGGAGGGGTACATTTGCCTTCCTCAGAACTTCCACCGCCTCAGCCGGCGCCGCCATCCAGGCTACCAAGAGAGGCTTCCCTTTCACCCGGCGACTTTCGTTCACCGCAGTGATGATATCCTGCGAGAGCGAGAGAGCATTCTTCCTATTTGCCCCCAGGAAAAGGAGAATTGAATCTGTGGTAGAGTCGTTGAGCACGATTTCAAGACATTTTCCTAAAAGTCCCGGGGTCGCCGTTAGTTCCGCCGTCATATCAACCGGGTTTTTCACTGAGCCAAACACGGGCACTACCTGGCGCAGTTTGGACTGAGTTTCCTGGTTTAATTCAGGTATCTCCAAACCCACCTCGTCACACCTATCCGCGCAAACGATGCCCCCGCCACCTGAGATAGTCATTATGGCTACACGCTTGCCCTTCGGCTGCCAGCTACTGCCCAAGACAATCCCCAGGTCCAAAAGCTCCTCGATGTGTCTTGCCTTTATTATTCCCGCTTTTCTGAAAAAAGCCTCATACTCTTCGTCCGAACCGGCTATAGCTCCAGTGTGAGATAGTGCTGCCCTCCTGCCCGCGGTGGAATAGCCAACCTTCAAGCAAACCAGCGATTTACCAGTTTGTTGTGCAATTTCGCCAGCCTCCATTAGCCCTCGGGGGTTTCTTAGCTCCTCCAAGTAGCAGAGCACCGCGGTGACTTCATCCCTACCGAGAAGGTACTTAACTACTTCAGATAGCTCCAGCGAGGTTTCATTTCCCGTAGTAACCCAGTAGGAAAAACCAACTCTTGCTTCTCTGGCGGCGCCAAGGATAAAGGCAGCGATGGCACCGCTTTGACTGACTAATGCCAGTCTGCCGGAAGACAGGTTTTCTTCTTCCAGAACACTGGTAAACGAAAGGGGTATACCATCGTGTAGATTTATTATTCCCAAGCAATTCGGCCCGAGTACAGGCATTCCCGCTTTTTCTGCCACTGCCTTTACATCCCGCTGAAGGGAGGAACCTTGTTTACCGACCTCACTGAAGCCAGAGCTGAAAACAATAGCAGACCTGATTCCGGCACTTACGCAATCTTCAAGAATTGTTTTCACGCTGGCAGCTGGCACCAGCACGAGAGCTACATCCACAGGTTCGGGAAGCGACTTGACCGATGGGTACGACACCAGGTCCTCTATCTTTCCATACTTGGGATTGACCGGGCAAATGCGTCCTGAGTACTTCCAGTTGAGAAGGAATTTCAGTGGTCTGCCACTTAGTTTAGAAAGGTCACTTGAACAGCCCACAATCGCCACTGACCGTGGCCGAAATAGCATCTCCAAATCTCGAGGCACTTTTCTTAAACTATTATTTCCCTTTAGGCAAGACACCTTATTTAACTGCCCTTCACTCGTATTCTACCACTCTTTATGAAGATTTTCCCCAACACGTTTTGGCTAAATAAAGTTTACCAAATAGAACTTCTTCGGCTGGTGTCCTTCTCAAGATTTCACCCTCTACTATTGAAATTTGCTGTATTTCTGAGTATCATAGAATTCAAATGCTCCCAAGATAAAGGGGGAAATAAAGAGAGCGATGGACATCTCAGATGTGCGTAAGAACACCAAGCTGATAATCGATGGTATTCCTTATAATGTGGACTCTGCCGAGTTCGTGAAGCCGGGGAAAGGTCGCGCACTCTACCGCTTTAAGCTAAAAAATTTGCTCGATGGCAGCACTCTTGACCGTACCTATCATTCCGCCGATAAAGTTGAGGAAGCCAAAATAACTGTCCTTGAGAGCCAATATCTCTACAAAGAAATGGAGCATTATATATTCATGGACAACAAAACGTTCGAACAACTCCTCATTACCGAGAAGCAACTTGGCGATAAAAAATACTTCCTTAAGGAAGGCATAATAGTTACGGTGCAGATGATGGGTGACAAACCTTTTGACGTGGCACTGCCTACTTTTGTTGAGCTTGAGGTGGTGAAAAGCGCCGTGACCACTAAGACCGACACGATTACGGCACAGAACAAGCCCGTGGTTTTGGAAACAGGCTTTACCCTGGAAGTTCCCACCTTTGTCAAAGAGGGCGATATCATTAAGGTAGATACCCGCACTGGGACATATGTGGAACGGATTAGCACTAGGAAGTGAAAGATTCATGGAGTGGTCTCAGCGGCTTATCCAGTTAAAGCCCAACCTAGAGCGCCGGGCATCTATCTATCAGCTCACCCGCACCTATTTTGAGGAACAGGGCTTTCTCGAGGTAGAGACACCGGTACGGGTACCTAGCGTTGCTCCGGAGTCACAGATTATACCCTTTGAGAGTGAGGATTGGTTCTTATCTACATCCCCCGAGCTTTACATGAAACAAATGCTCGCCGCCGGATATAGCAAGCTCTTTCAAATCAGCCGCTGCTTTCGCAAAGGCGAGCACGGCCGATGGCATAACCCGGAATTCACCATGCTGGAATGGTATCGTGTTGGTGCCGATTACCGGCAAATGATCAAAGACACCGAACAGTTAGTGCTGATGCTGTCCATTAAGCTTGAACAAAAACCTTTAATCCGCTACCGAAGCCAGAATATCGACCTAACCTTGCCCTGGCTGAGAATCGCTGTCCGTGATGCTTTTCTTCATGCTGCCGGTTGGGACCCTATTGCCCAGCCCGACCCGGTACGGTTTGATACCGACCTCGTGGACAAGGTAATCCCCAGCTTTCCTCCCGACCGACCTACTGTGCTTCTGGACTACCCAGCGGCTATGGCCTCGCTAGCCCGCCTCAGACCGGGTGAGCCTAAGCTAGCAGAGCGGGCTGAGGTATTCGTGGGAGGACTAGAACTGGCTAACGCTTATAGTGAGCTTATAGACAGTAAAGAACAGGAAAGGCGCTTCCAAGAAGAAATGGCTCAGATTCAACAAGAGCGGGGGCGTAAGATAGCTATGCCTCAGCAGTTCCTCAAGGCGGTGGCTCATCTCCCTCAGTGTGGCGGCATCGCCCTGGGCATGGACAGACTGGTGATGCTTTTCTGCAATGCGGACTCCATTGAGCAGGTCATGACTTTCACCGTAGATACCGCCTGAGATTACCGGACGTGGTAGGGACTGATATACCAGCGGTTACTTGATAAATACGCTTTTGTGAAGCAATCAAATGAAAACCATCATATTAGCCTCGGCATCTCCCAGAAGAAAAGAATTGCTGGAGAAAATTGGACTAAAATTTGAGGCAGAACCAAGCGATTACGAGGAGTATCTGCCTTCTGAGGGAGAACCACATGAGCTAGCCAAGAAACTTTCCCTTGAGAAAGCGGAGAGAGTTGCCCGCCGGCATAAGAAGGCAATAGTGATTGCGGCTGATACCTTTCTCGTTTTCCGGGGTAAACTGCTGGGTAAGCCTCGCAATGAAGCTGAAGCTAAAGAAATGCTCAAGGCTTTGAACGGCATGTCCCATTCCGTAATCACCGGTTTTACTATTGTAGATACGGATAATAAGAAAATACTGACCAAGTCAGTCGAGACCAAAATTTACCTCAGAAAGCTAACTGCAAAAGAGATTGATGCCTATGTGAAGTCAAAGGAGCCGTTAGATAAGGCGGGAGCCTATGCCATTCAAGGATTAGGGTCGGTTATCGTCGAAAAGATTGAAGGTGATTATTTTAATGTAATCGGTCTTCCCCTGAGTGCCCTAGCGGAAAGTTTAAAAGAGTTCGGGGTCCGTATACTGTAAACTTTGCTTCTTTTGCTCGGCGGATGAGTTCCTAGTCTATTTGTTGTTTCTTCATTGCCAACTTTGAAAGCAACTTATAATCGTTATGAGGAGCCGCGGACAAGGATAGCCGCCGACTCGCCAGCGACGTAACCAGTAGAAAAGGCAGCTTGCAGATTGTAGCCGCCAGTATCAGCGTCAATGTCCATCACCTCACCACAAAAGTAAAGCCCCTTGACCAAACGTGAAGCCATGCTGCGCGGGTCAATCTCCTTTAAAGAAACGCCACCGGCAGTCACCATAGCCGAGGTCAAGGGCAAGGGACTCTTAATGTTAAAGCGAAGCGATTTAAGCAGATGAAGTAGGCGCTCGCGCTCTTCGGCATTTATCTGATGACCCCGCTTATCTGGTGGGATACCAGTCATCTCAACAAAAGGCTCGACCATCTTGCTCGGCAGCAGCCCTTTGAGGATATGGCGGTAACTTCGCTTGCTATAGCGGTCAAAATCTCGTTGGAGTCGCTGACATAGTTGTTTTCTGTCAAGTGCCGGTTTGAGGTCTATGGAGACACTGACCACCCCATGCTCAAGGGCATCAACTATTGCCAGACTCATCTGTAAAGTTATTGGCCCACCAATGCCAAAATGGGTTATCATCATCTCGCCCATCCGACTTTCTATAATAGGTGGGCGAGGATACCTACCTCTTATACCACGCCCCAAGTCGCTCCTTGGTGTCAGCGACGGGTCAATCTCATCAGCAGAACATTGAAAGGCGGTCAAACGTACATTGCGTAGGCTGACACCCTGCATGCTTCTAGCCCGCTGTGCTTCATGTACGACCAAGGGGACAAGAGATGGACGTAGTCGGATGATGGTGTGACCAACCTCAGCCGCCATACGATAGCCGTCGCCAGTGGAGCCAGTTTTAGGAAAAGAAGCACCGCCCGTCGCCATCACTACCGCTTTTGCCAGGTATGTCCCTTGCTCCGTCTGCACACCTATCACGCGACCCTTATCCAGCTGAAGATTAGTTACCTTCGTACCTGTAAGTAGCTTTGCTCCGCCATTAGCCAGATGCCGCTCAAAAGCCTGAACCACTTTACGGGCATCATCAGAGGTCGGAAAGACCCGTCCACCACGCTCAACCTTCGTCTCTACACCATACCGCCTCAAAAACTCCAGCAAGTCATCTCTGAAGTAACGATGGAAAGCACTGTAGAGAAAACGCCCGTTGGAGCCATACATGGCAATAAAATCGTCTAACTCTTTTAGATTAGTCAGGTTACAGCGTGTCTTACCACTAATAAGGAGTTTCTTGCCAGGACGCTCGGTCTTCTCCAGAAGGAGCACATCAGCGCCCAACTCAGCAGCTCTCCCCGCCGCCATCATGCCGCTGGCTCCAGCACCAATAACAATGACGTGATTGCTAGTCATAATTGCCAAACTAAGTTTGCTCCCGCTTAATTCCCTCAGTCCAAAAGACGGACTGAATAGCAGCCATAAAGCTGCCAGCTTACTCCGCATTTAATAGTTCGTTATGAAGTGCCCATAGTAAAACGAGACCTAACGCATTTCCACGACAAAGACTCTATTGCCGGAAGCCTACCGCGTCTTGCAGCTAAAAGCTGGCGATGCTGACGCCTATAGTTAGGTGCTCTCTTTACTGATAATAGCGAAAGATGAGCACCGAGTTATGCCCACCAAAGCCGAAGGAATTGGACATGGCAGTTCGTATCTGGAGTGGTCGAGCCTTGTTTGGCACATAGTCTAAATCACATTCAGGGTCAGGGTGAGTAAGGTTAATAGTCGGTGGTGCCACTCCATGCTTCATTGCTAAAACGGTTATCACTGCCTCAATAGCCCCCGCCGCTCCTAAAAGATGCCCAATCATAGATTTAACTGCCGAGATAGGAATCTGCTTAGCTTTATCTCTAAACACCCTTTTAATTACCGCGGTTTCGGTCCGGTCATTGAGTAAGGTGCTTGTGCCGTGGGCATTGATATAATCAATTTCACTGGAGTCAAGGCCTGCTTTCTTCAGAGCGAGTCTTACTGCTCTAACTGCACCCTCGCCGCCAGGTGAAGGCTGGGTAAGATGGAAAGCATCACTGGTAGCGCCGAAGCCCACGATTTCAGCCAAGATAGGAGCTCCACGCTCTAAGGCATAGGTGGCCTCCTCAAGAATCATCACAGCAGCGCCTTCGCCCAAGACAAACCCATCCCGCTCAGCATCGAAAGGTCGGCATGCCGCCTTTGGATTATCATTCCTGGTTGACAAAGCCCGAATAGCATTGAAGGCAGCGACTACAAGAGGCAGAATCGCTGCTTCGGTACCGCCAGCTACCATCACTTTAGCATTATTTTCTTTAATTAACTCATAGGCTTGCCCGATGGCATCACTACCGCTAGAGCAAGCCGATGATGGCGAGTAATTCATCCCTTTGGCTCCCAAGGTCAAAGATACCTGAACTGAAGCAGCATCACCGGTCATTGCCGGTGCAAGGGTCGGACTCACCCTTCTGGGACCCATCTCACTAAGTATCTTCAATTGTTGACTAACTGAGAGCAACCCGCACACGCTACTGCCAATAATAACCCCAGTTTCTCGGGCATTAGCAGTATTAATGGTCAATTTTGCAGCTTCAGCCGCCTGAAGACTAGCCGCCACAGCAAATTGGGTGAACCTATCCATATACCGAGCTTGTTTCCGACCAACATACATACTAGCCTCAAAGCCTTTAACCTCGGCGGCAAACCTGGTGTCAAAAGGAGTGGGGTCGAAGCTGGAAATGTAGTCGACCCCAGAGTATCCAGATACGAGCGCTTGCCACATTTCAGAAACGGTGAGGCCAACCGGGCTGACTGCTCCCAAGCCGGTAACGACCACTCTTCGTCCTTCCTGAACTCTGTCTACCACCACTTATTATTTACCCCCATTTGCCACTCCACAGTAACCTGTCTATATTGGTAAAACAGTGGATACCCCGAGTATAGCGGACTGCGCTATTAGAAGCAAGTCAACGTTTCCGAATCGGACCGCTTAGTGTGATTAAATGTTGAAACGAAAGCCACCTCAAAGGTTCTGCCTCTTGATACCCCAGTTCCACGAGGAATCATTTTACCCAATTGACAAGAAGACAACAATATAATAATCTTTTCAGCGGGCTTTACACCAATTTCTTGAATAAGACCGGTACCGGAGGGGGTGAAGAAATGGACAAAATTGCTCGAGCCCTGGAAAAGGCTGGGATGCCCAAAGGGGACTTATACGAACTACCAACTTCCCCAAAGACCTTCCCCGATGGAACTCATTATCGCGTGGAGATTTCCGGAATTGAAACGCCCAAGGTCTTAGCTGCCACCCTTGACGAGGCAAAAAAGCAGGGGGTGCCCTTTCACCGCTCCATCTCCGTGGTGCGGGGAGCTTCCATGCTCACCCGAGAGCAACTGAAGGAATTCGCTCAGATAGCCCATGATGCTCATGTGGAAGTCATCATCACCCCCGGACCAAGGCCAACCTGGTATACCGGACGGCAGATTGCCACCCCTGAAGGTGCCCTTTCCGGACTGAGGATGAGAGGGATGGATTCGGTCAGACATTATATCATGGAAATTGAAAAATGTATCGACATTGGTTTCCGTGGCTTTCTGGTCTGGGATGAAGGAGTTCTCTCCCTGCTCAATACCATGAAGCAGAATGGCGATTTACCTCGGGATATCGTCTTCAAAGTGTCCATTTTTGCCGGTCATGCCAACCCGGCCGGATTTAAATTAATCGAGTCCCTGGGAGCCTCAAGCGGTAATCCAGTGGCTGACCTCACTCTCCCTGAGCTGGCAGGGATAAGAAGCGTGGTTAGTATTCCTCTTGACATCCATATTCAGCTCTGGACATCGATGGGCGGGTACAACCGCATTTATGAGTGCCCGGAAATTGCCCGGGTGGCTTCTCCCTGCTATTTTAAGATGGAACCGGGACCGGGCTTGGTCATGTATATGCCCTGGGGCACTTCAGAAGATGGACTGGCAGAGTTGGGCAGGGAGAAAATGCGCTCTATGAAAAATATCATCGAATTGATGGGTGAGACCCACCCGGAACTAAAATTGTCAAAGCAGGAGGCAAAAGACCTGAGGGTCCCCATGCCAAAATAATAAAGGAGGAAATAAGAGATGCCAAAGAAGACTGTTCTCGATTTTCGGGAAATGAAAAAGAAGGATGAGAAAATTACCTTTCTTACCGCCTATGATTTCCCTATGGCTAGCTTTTGTGAAAAAGCTGGAATCGACATGATACTAGTTGGCGACAGCGCCGCCATGGTCGTCCACGGTCTTCCTGGAACCGTGCCGATGACCATGGACCAGATGGTGCTACACTCTCAGGCAGTACGCAGAGGTGCACCCAATACCTTTGTTATTGGAGATATGCCTTTTCTCTCCTACCAGCTTTCCGTGGAAAACGCTATCTACAATGCCGCCCGATTTTACAAAGAGGCGAGCGTCGATGCCATCAAACTGGAGGGGGGTCGCCGCGTCGTGCCTCAAATCAAGGGCATCATCGATGCCGGAATGTCGGCTATGGGACACATTGGCTTGACACCGCAGAGCTCGGGTCAGATTGGCGGTTTTAAAGCTCAGGGCCGAACGGCAGAAACCGCCCTAGAATTGATTAAGGACGCCATAGCCATAGAAAAGGCTGGTGCTTTTGCGCTTCTAGTAGAAGCCATTCCCCCGGAAGTAGGTAAAATAATTACCCAAGCCCTCAAAATTCCGGTTTTAGGTATCGGTGGTGGAATGTATACTGACGGCCAGGTCTTGATTATTGGTGATATGTTAGGCTATTTTGAGGCTTTTACTCCCAAATTTGTCAAGAAGTATGCCAATCTAGCCGAAGTCATTGTGAAAGCTTTCTCGGAATATATCGAGGATGTGAGGACGGGAAAATTCCCCGAAGAGAAACACTGCTACCGTATGATTGAGGGAGAACACGAAAAATTACAGGCTTTGCTGAAAAAGGGGATTCCCGCATAAATTCGTAGAGCTGAAGATTTTCCTGGGGCAGCGCAGCATATAGCTGCGCTGCCCTTTAATTTCCCAAGGCGAGGCAGCGGAGGAAGGTATCTTCAAAGTCCGGCCTGCCGGATAACTCAATATGATGCACCTGAACCGAAATTTCTTCCGCCAAGCGTCTTTCCTCAAGATTGATTAAAGCTCTTAACGCTCCATCCATTGCCCCGTTGCCGATGAAGTGGACTCTCTCTAAAGGAAACGGGGGAATCAAGCCCAGAGTGATTGCTTTCTCACGATTGATATAATTGCCAAAGACTCCCGCCAGAAGGATTTGGGCAATATCATCAGAGCTGACCTTAGCCTCTTTCATGAGCAACTCAATACCAGCTCGAATCGCTCCCTTGGCCAGTTGCAGCTCCCGAACATCCTGCTGGGTGAGAGCGACCTCCTTCTCTTCATTCTGGCAGATGACAAATTCCCGCTCCTGCCCTCGAACCCTGACCCGCGATGCCAAATCAGCCGCCAGAGGAGATTTTATCTCTGATGGCAGAAGCAGCCGCCCTTTTCGGTCAATGAGGCCCACCCGAAACAGCTCCGCCACCAGGTCAATCAGCCCGGAGCCGCAAATGCCCCGCGCGGCGGTGCCCCCGATCACCTTATATTCCACCTTTGGGGTTGCCTGAAAGGAGCTGATGGCTCCCTTGACAGCGCGCATGCCAAATTTGATGCGGCCACCTTCAAAGGCAGGACCAGCCGCCGTAGAAGCGGTGAGCACCTCATCCTTGGTTGCCAGCATAACCTCGCCGTTGGTGCCGATGTCAATGGCTAATTTGGGGACACGTGTCTGGTGCAGCCTTGCCGCCAGTATCACGCCAATGGTATCAGCACCCACAAAACTGGCAATGGAAGGCAAAAGATATACCTTTCCCCGCGGGTGAATTTGCAGCCCTAACTCCTCCGCCGGAAGAGACAGCGACCGGTTCAATCCCCCCACATAGGGAGCTAGAGAGATATGAAGCGCATCCAGTCCGAGCAAGGAATGGAGCATGGTGGTATTGCCGACCACCGTAGCTTCAAAGATGCGCTCCCTCTTTCTCCGCACACTCCGGCACAGCCGAAGCAAGAGCTGATTCAGCCCTTTGATTAGTTCTTTCTGCAACTTTTCCCTGTTTCCTGAACCAGCCTGGGTGAACAATATGCGAGAAATTACGTCGGCGCCAAAGGCGACCTGAGGGTTGAGCTCGGCGTCGAGGCCGACTATTTTCCCGGTGTCCAAGTTAACCAGTCCCGCCGCCAGAGTGGTCGTCCCGATGTCCAGAGCTACCCCCAATACGTCTCGACCTGAATCGGGGGGCTCCAGCGCCACCACTTCATCCCCGACCAAAACCGCTTCGCCAGCAAAATTCCACTCTCGGAGTCGAGCGGAAATCTCCTTCAACAGCGGAAGTTTTGCCTTCACTGAGTGCAGTTCTGAAGCCTCCAGATACTCCGCCAGCCGGTCCCAATCCGCCCGCTGGTCTCTGATTGTCGGCTTACTGAGTTCAAAAGGTCTCCGGCGGACATTGGGCTGGAGAGGGATTTTTTCACCTAAAAGTCCCAAACCTGCTTTTGCCCGAGATACCTCGATTTCAGGAAGATGAACTTCCCCGGGTGCTTCTACCGCGACCTGACAGGCAAGATGCCAACCATTATCTAATTCTTGAGGCGAAAGTTTCTCCTTTTCCAGTTCGGTGAATTTCCCGCTTACTCCGGAAAGCTGCACTTTGCATTTAAGGCAAGTCCCCTGCCCACCGCAGGGGGAATCAAAAGAAATCCCAGCCTCAAGTAAAGCCTCACGGAGGTTGACACCCAATTTCATGGGCAAATCTTTGTTTAGCGGAAGTACCCGAACCAAAACCTTCATCTAGGATAACTTTCCTTTACGATAGGCAGTAATATACCCGGCACAAAACTTGTCCCGAGCCAGAATTGCCTCCGCCGCTATCAAGCTGGCCATCAATTCACGGTCGGTAGGGTCAATAATGGCGGAATCAAGCCCGTGAGCCATAGCCGCCACCAGAAAGGTACGGTTTATCAGCTTTCTTACTGGCAGCCCGAAAGAGATATTGGTCAGCCCGGCGATGGTGTGCACCCCGGGGAAAAGTTGTCTGATCTCCTCAATCGCCCCTAGGGCAGCGACAGCTGATTGGGTATCGGTGGCAATGGGATAGATGAGGGGGTCAATATAGATATCATCTAAAGCTACACCTTCTTTGGTCAAAATCTCCACAATTTGCCTAGCGATGCTGACCTTCTCATTTATGGTGTTAGCCATGCCTTTATCGCTCTGGCAAAGAGCCACGATTTTAGTCTTGTATTTCTTCACCAGCGGCAACATTCCCTCCAGACGCCGCTTTTCCAGAGTAATGGAATTGACCATAGCCCGTCCCTTAACTTTCTTTAAAGCAGCAGCTATGGCTGCGGCATCCGGGCTATCTAGACAAAGGGGTAAATCGGTGACCCCTTGAACTACTTCCGCCAGCCAGCAGAGATATTCCGCTTCCTGCCCGACAAAAGTACCAGCATTGACATCAAGGTAGTTGGCACCGGCTGCCGCCTGAGCTTTAGCCTCGACACGAATGAAATCAGCATCTTTAGCTTTAATCGCCTCACCAATTGACTTCCGGGAGGCGTTAATCCTCTCAGCAACGATTAACATGCCAGCCTCCTTTCTATTCCTTACCTTTACTCCGGCAACTTCTCCAGTCCGACAATCTCTCTTAACAGATTAATAAAATATTTAAAATTTTCGAAAGGAACGTCGGGCGGAATGGCATGGTCTAAACCGGGGAAGAAACCGCCCGTCTTGCATAAGAATGGCACCTTGGACATAACCTCTTCACGAATGGCGTCTTTCCCTTTGAGGAAAGCCCGTTTGTCAATATTGCCAGCCATGATTAAGTCCTTCCCGTATTTCTTTCTCAGGGCAACTGCGTCCATCCCGGCGGCAACCTCAAGAGGCCAAGGGAAATTAACCCCGCACTCCTTAAGCCAGAGGGGAATCAGTTCCTCGATATTGCCGTCACTATCCACATGGAGTATATCGATGCCGTTGCTATGGAGGAAATTGGTAATCACTTTATAGCGGGGGAGCATAAATCCCTGGAACATGGCGGGGGAAATCAAGGGACCAGACTTATAAGCCATATCCTCCCAGAAACGGACAAAATCGACCCTCAGGTCTTTTACCACTCTTCTGGCAACACCCATGTCCAGGTAGAGCACCTGGTCCATCATGTCCTCTACCAGTCTGGGGTCATCGTAAAACCAGTAGAGTAATCTCTCCAACCCCGCCCACTCCCGCAGCACTCCAAAGAACCCGGAAAATAGCAACAAGGTAGGGGTATCCTGGCGGTTTCTTTCGGCGCAATAGGCTTTCCAGTCCTTGGGCCAGCGCTCCGGGGTATCAGGGTCAAGCCTTTTCTTATATTCGTTCCAGGAAGCCCTGTCCTTCACCGGATGGTCAAGATATTTGGGCATCCGCAGGGGAAACTCCTTGTTAACTTCAACTGTCTGACCGCCATAGGCGATTTCCACCCGATGGCGCTCGTCCTCTCTGAGCACCTTCTTTTCGAAAACCGGCACTATGGGGGGTGTAGCAATATAGTGTCCCGGTCCCATCTGGGTGGGGTCTGTCTTTAAATCGGCGCGGTTCACCTCAGCCACAATCTCCTGTGTGCTATGAATATGGTCAAGTTGAAAATACCGGTTGTAGCCAGCCTGAGTCAGTATTTCCTTAGGGGCACCTCGCTTCACCCATGCTGCAGGGGTTTCCGACCAGTATTTGTGAAACCAGTCAAATATGGGAACATCGCCCGGTCTCTTCCCGCGGCAGATAGCTGAAAATCGTTCCCGGTTAGGCATAGGTAACTTTGACCTATTCACCAACAACCTCCTTTAAATGCCCCGGGATGCAACAAGCTGGACATTTCTTGATGGCGTCTATAAAAATTCCTTCTCAAAATCAGTTATGGCACTATCCAGCAGGTCGAAGGCGGTGTCTATCTCCGCTTCGGTGATGATAAAGGGCGGCGAGACCAAGAAAGTATCGCCTCTCACTCCATTGTCCACTCCGGTGGTGGGGTAGCCCATGACTCCATGCTCCATAGCTATCTGCTGCAAACGATTAGCCGCTCTAAGCGTTGGGGCGAAGGGCTCCTTGGTCTCCTTATTCTTGACCAGCTCAATGCCCATAAGCAAACCCTTGCCCCGGATATCTCCCACTGCCGGGTGATGGGCAAGTTTTTTCCTGCCTCGTTTGAAAAAGTACTCACCTAACCTGGCGCAACGTTCCACCAGACCTTCTTTTTCGATAATGTCCAGAACCGTGAGGCAAGCCGTTGCCGAAACCGGATTGCCTTCCATGGTAAAGCCGTGGATAAAGCTAGCCCCACTTTTGCTGAAGACCTGACCTATCTTCTCATCGATGATGACCACCGCCATCGGGGTATAGCCACCGGTCATTCCCTTGGCTGAGGTCATGATATCGGGGCTGACTCCCCAGTGCTCGATGCCAAACCATTTGCCTGTCCTGCCGAATCCGCAGATAACCTCGTCATCAATGAAAAGAATATCGTGTTTATCACAGATTTCCCGTACCATGGGATAGTACTCTGGCACCGGCACCATACAGGCCGTGCCGGCACCACCAATTGACTCAGCAATAAAGGCAGAGACATATTGAGAGCCCACCTGATTTATTATCTCTTCCAGTTCCTGGGCACATATAATATGGCAGCTGGGGTAGGTCAAATCATGGGCACAACGGTAACACAAAGGTGAACTGATTTTGGGCCATGGCTGCAAAAGGGGTCCAAACTTAAGGCGACGGATGGTGTGACCTGAAGCGGAGAGGGCACCCAGGGTCATGCCATGATAACTCTGCCACCTCCCGATAACCATATACTTCTCCGGCTTTCCCCTTTCCACATGGTATTGACGGGCAATTTTGATGGCAGTTTCATTAGCCTCGGAACCGCTATTACAAAACTGGCACAGTTTGAAGTTTGGCGGAGACACTTTGATAATACGTTCCGCCAGTGCCAGCAAAGGCTCATTCAGCCAGAAACCGCGAAAGAAAAAAGACACCTTCTCCATCTGTGCCATCATGGCTTCCCTGACTCTCTTATTGCCATGCCCGATGGAGACGACGTGCGGACCGCCACTGAAATCAATATACCTTTTCCCATTCTGGTCGAAAAGATAGATGCCCTCGCCGTGGTCACAGATTGCCTTTGGCGTCAGGGGCCCATGCACCGCCCCAAAAACGTTACCGGCTAACTTTTGCGCTATCTCCAATCTGCTTGCCATGATTACCTCCCTGCTATTTAAGCTCCCTTACCAAGCAGCGACTTCAATGTTGCCATACGGTTACCTCTTTTTTTAGCCACCAGAGCGAAAGTTCTGGGGACATCCGCCATCAGCGACTTTGATTGTTCGGCAGCATCCGAGTAGAATTTTATGATTTTATCTTCCATCTCGATAGCCATATGCAAAGCCCCGGCAAAGTCCGCCTTCTCTGGTATTTTAATCTGAAAAGCATACCCATCAGGGTCAATATCAAAGGCAAAACAGCCTTCAATGGCATCGGTGATAACCCCATAATACGCCCTCTCAACCTCGGACAAATATTTCTTATTTTCTTTGACAAAAGAGAGAAAGATTTCCTGGTTCTGGACAAACTTCTGTGACAAGCCTTCATAGAATTTTGCCGAGATATTTTCCAGCTCTCTGGTAAAACCAATAACCTCAGAGCAAGTATGCATTTTCATCTTTGGTTACTCCTTTCTACAGCCACCGCTGGATGACCACTTTGCTTTCCGTAAAGAAACGAACCGCTTCTTTACCCTGGGTATGCAGTATGCCAAAGAAGGAATCCTTCATGCCACTAAACGGGAAGAAAGCCATGGGCGCTACTATGCCGATATTGATGCCGACATTACCACTGTTAATCCGGTACTGGAATTCCCGGGCATTTTTACCGTTTGAGGTGAAGATAGCATGTCCGTTACCAAAGGGACTGGCATTAGCTATCTCTATGGCTTCATCGAGGTCCTTCGCCCGCATGACACTCATTACTGGACCAAAAATCTCCTCGCAGCCTATTTTCATTTTCGGAGCGACATTCTCAAAGATAGTTGGGCCGAGGAAGCAGGTCTTAGGATAGTCACCAACTATATTAATCTTTTTTCTGCCGTCAAGCCTGAGTTTTGCCCCATCCTTTATCCCGCTTTCGATATAGCCTAAAATCTTCTCTTTCTTCTCCTTATCGCGAACAGGCCCCATCTGAACTGATTCATCGAGCCCGTAGCCAACAATTATCCTAGATGCGACATCAACAACTTTATCCATAAAATCGTTGTAGAATCTATTGTCTTCACCGACAATAATCAGAACGGCACCGGACAAGCACCTTTGACCGGTATTGCCAAAGAAGGACGTCATCAGGGCTGGTATAGTTCCACTCACACTGGCATCCGGCATCACGACCATAAAGTTCTTGGCACCACCCTGAGCAATAACTCTCTTGCCCGTCTCACCACAGCCTTTGTAAATAATTTTCGCGGTTGGAGTTGAGCCGACAAAAGCTATCCCCACAATTCCCGGATGCTCAAGCATAGTCGAGACGACCTCTCTCCCCCCATTGACCACATTCCACACCCCCGGCGGGAATCCAGCCTCCTCCACCAGCTCAGCCAGCCTTATCTGGCTGTTGGGGTCTTCGCTCGAAGGTTTAACGATGACGCAGTTCCCTGTAGCTATGGCATAGGGTGCTGACCAGAGCGGAATCATAAAGGGGAAGTTGAACGGACCTATGATCCCGAAGACCCCTAATGGCGAGGGAATGACCCACTCATCTATGCCGGCAGCAATATCCTCTGAGTAGTATCCCTGCATCAAGGTGGGAATGCCACAGGCAACTTCCACATTTTCTATGCCGCGCCTGGTTTCACCTCTGGACTCATCTATCGTCTTGCCGTGTTCCTGTGTCTGAATTCGGCTAAGTTCTTCAAAATGCTCTTCCAATAACTCCTTTAAGCGGAAGAGACGGCGTGAGCGAGCCAGAGGCGTCGTTCTTCTCCAGTCAGGGAAAGCCTCCCTAGCTGCGGCTACCGCAGCATCCATTTCTGCTCTGGTTGAGATGGGAACCCTGGCAATTGTCTTGCCTGTGGCAGGATTGACCACATCTCTGATTTCTCCCTTGGAATCAACCCACTCCCCACCGATGTAGTTTTTGATTGTTTTTACCTCTTTTATCGGTTCTTCCAGAAGCGCCATTTTTAATACCTCCTTTTGATTATCCCAGCGCTTAAAATAATATCATGGCTAACGACTTAGTAGCGGTAAGCCAGTTTATAAAGCTCTATTATCTCTTCCTTAGTCGCTTGGCGCGGATTGTTCCCCGGACTGCCGCTGGCAATGGCATCCTCGCTCATCTTAGGCGCCAGCTTTTCCAGCTTTGCCTTATCCACGCCCAATTCCTTTAGCGAAGGTACCTTGATATCTTTGATTAACTTTTTAACTGCCTTGGCACCCAGCCGGGCGGCTTCCAGGTCAGATAAACCGTCGATGTCCTCTCCCATCGCCTTGGCGATACGCGCGTATCTGGCTGGATTTCCCGTCAGGCTAAATTCCATCACCACACCTAAGAGCGCAGCATTAGAAGCCCCGTGACGCACGCAGAAATAAGCCCCAATGGGTCGGGCCATACCATGCACCAGAGCCACCGAGGCATTGCCGAAAGCCATCCCTGCCTGAAGTGCCCCGAGCATGGTCTTCTCCCTAGCCTCGATATCGTCGCCTTTAGCCCAAGCTTTCCTCAAATTGCCTGAGATAAGCTCGATGGCGGAAAGACAGAGAACGTCGCTCATCGGCTGAGCCTTTACCGAAACATAGGCTTCAATGGCATGCGTCAAAGCGTCAATCCCGGTGGCCGCAGTGATATCCGGTGGCAGGGTAAGTGTCAACCGCGGGTCAACAATGGCTACCTCAGACATGAGATACGGGCTACCGATGAGCATTTTAACTTCACGCTTAGTATCAGTGATGATGGTAAACGGGGTAACTTCACTGCCGGTGCCAGCCGTCGTGGGAATGGCGATAAGCGGTCTCCCCTTCTGCGGAATCTTGCCTAGTCCCTGATAATTTTCAATTGAACCAGCATTGGTGACCATCATGGCAACGGCTTTGGCGGTATCCATGGGGCTGCCCCCACCCACCGCCAGCAGAAAATCACACCCGTTCTCCCGATAAGCTTTAAGGCCCTCCTGAACAAACTCCAACGTTGGTTCAGTGAGAACTCCATCAAAGACAGCAAATGAGACCCCGCTCCGCCGCAGCGATTCTTTCACTCCGTCAACGATTCCCAGTTTGACCAAGTTCGGGTCAGTAACAATCAGAGCCTTCTTCACATTTAATTTCTGACATTCTTCCCCGACCTGCTCTGATGCTCCAGACCCGGTGATTATTACTCGTGGAATGCGAAATGTCCTTGTTGGAAGCATGATAACCTCCTCATTACCTTGCCAACTGGTCGAATGCTGCTTGCCTCTAGCAAAGCCGCTAGATAAATTTATTACATCTAGCTCTATTCGTCAAACCGACCATATTTCCCAGCTCTATTTTCTAATGTTGACAATTCTTCAGTTCAAAGTTACGATTATCCTGTATGAAATGGCTGGTGAAGGAGGTAGTCAGCTGATGGCTGAGGAGATTTTGAGGACTTAATGGAGGTGGCGAGATGGCTAAAGGCAGTGTGAAATTCACCGAGAAGCCCAAATTACGGCAGCCCCATCTGGTTTGTGGCGTCAGCGGCTGGGTTGATGGTGGGGAGGCTGCTACCGGGAGCCTCCGCTACCTGGTCAGGAAACTGGGAGCGAAGAAATTCGCCGAAATCCCCATCGAAAAGTTTCACATCTTCCAGGTGCCAGGACAACTTTCCCTCAGGCCCCCAATCAGAATTGAGGATGGCCTGCTC
>CAZUSN010000009.1:0-21744 GCA_964623035.1 uncultured Dehalococcoidaceae bacterium
CGCATTCGTCTAGGGGTTTAGGACACCTCCCTCTCAAGGAGGAGATCACCGGTTCGAATCCGGTATGCGCTACCATCCTGTATAAAAGGTAAAACCTACCGTCTCAGCAGCCACGTTACCTATCGACATGGGGATAGTATAGATAACCTTCGCCTCTGGAGGCATTAGTCTTGAAGACATGAATTCGCATCAGGCTAAAGTATGCTAAAATAGAAAAATATGCCAGACAACAGCCAAACTAAACCTCAAGAGCCATCAGCGAAAAAGCCGGTTACCGGTCTCCTGCCCTCAACTTATCGTCGTTCTGCCCTCCTCTTCTTAGTGGTGAACTTCTTCTACTGGGCTTGCCTTTACCTCTACGTGCCAACCCTGCCGGTATACGCACAATCTCTGGGCGCCAGTTTGTCCATGGTAGGAGTTATCGTCGCCGCTTACGGTCTGCCCCAGGTATTTATACGTATACCTATTGGCATGTGGTCTGATGCCCTGAGCAAACGGAAACCCTTAGTTGCTGCCAGTATCGTCACGACTCTGCTAGGCGCGCTAGGGCTTGGGCTGGCTCCCAGCCCCTGGTTTCTTTTCTTGGCTCGCTTTGGCACCGGGATGGGAGCCGCCGCCTGGGTCATCTTCACCATTTATTTTGCCTCCTACTATCCTCGCCAAAGCACCAGCCGCGCCATTGGCCTCATCAATTTCGTTCAAGGGACGGCACTCGTGGTGGCAACTTCATCTGGAGGTGCAGTGGCTGAGCTGTGGGGTCCCAGATATACCTTCTTTGGAGCTGCCGTGCTGGGGATTGTGTCACTAGTCGCTCTATTGCTAACCGAAGAGCCATTAAGACACCCCTCTACAACCACGGCGTGGCAGAGTTTCACTCAGGTAGCCGCCCGTCCCTTACTGCTCGCCGTCTCCGGCATGGGAATCCTGCTTCAGTTTGCCATCCACTCCACTGTCTTCAGCTTCATACCGATATACGGAGCTAAAATTGGCGCTTCAAACGCCGACTTGGGCATCATCACCATGCTCGCCCTAGCTTCATCAGCAGTTGCCGCACTGGCAGTGATGTACCTTGCCGAGCGATGGGGCAACCCCCTTACTATCGTATTAGGGGCTTTACTGATAAGTGCCTCACTGTTGGCGGTGCCTTTCATCAATCGCGTCTATCTGCTCCAGGCGGTTCAGGTTAGCTATGGATTTGGCAGAGGTGCACTAATGACTATCTTCATGGCTCTGAGCATCCGTGCCGTAGCCCCGCAACAACAGGCAACAGCTATGGGGGTTTATCAGGCGGTCTATGCCATAGGCATGCTGATGGGACCACTGGTTTCAGGCTCACTCGCTGATAGCCAAGGACTTGACAGCGTCTTTTACCTCTCCGCTTTCCTCTGTTTAGTGATTGCAGTTATAGCTTGTCTGCCCATTCTGCCCAAGCGCTAAGGGCTGATTAAATTGGCTCAATGTGCATCAGGCGATGCCCTGACTTTGGGTCCAGCTTTTCAATCATGCTAACATCAGCAATTTCACCGATAACCACCACCAGCCTGGTGGAAACAGGGCATCCACCTTCGATAAGATGCCCGGCATAAATTTTCCCTTTACTGACGAATGAACCATGAAAGTGGGTATCCATCTCACCTTTTTCATTCTCAAAGATAAATCCGTCAAGGTTTATAACTTGCAACGGTCCAGGGATAACCTGTGGAGGACCGAAATCCTGACCAATCTTGGCTGTTTTACTTATAACCACACCCTCAATGGTCAGCTGGAGTAAAGTGCCAACAATGGACACAATGGCACCACAACGAATCCCATTTTCCTGACATACCTTTTTGATGCTGACGATGAGGTCTTCTCTGGTAGGCAACTGCACCGGTATTATTTTGCCAAACCTCGCCGATACTCTCTTTTTCCCTGTTTCTGCCATGTATTTTTTGTCCCCCTTCCTTTTTGGCAACAGAGATTGCTTTAATCCCTTATTTCAGGCAATATATCATTGCCACCAAGGTTAGTCAAACTTAATATCTCTTAAAAGCACTGGCTGATGCGTGGCAGCAGACTTCTGAGCTGCCTCTATTATGGCTATTTGGGTAAGAAGCGAGGAGTATTTCACTATGGGTTCCCGTTTCTGGAAAATGGCTTCCAGGAATTCCTTCATTTGCACGGCAAACTGGTGAAATGCTGGAGAGTCGCTTCGCACCAGTTTCCCATTATAGTAAAGCTCGGAGGCAAAGACACCAACCAAGTTGCCAGTTCTACGGTAGGCAATATCTAGCGTCCCCTTTGGTCCAACAATGAAACATTCATGTTTTTCCGGTCGGGTATTGAGGGAAAGGTAATTGGTAGCCATAGAGTCATCATCGAAACGAATGGTGATGACGATTTCATCCATCCCTTCAAAGTCCGGATTGATGGAGCGAGCTTCGGAATAGACACGCACCGGTTTTCTGCCTTCATAAAGCCACAGCGTATAATCGATAGTGTGAGCGCCCAGCATGGTGAAAGCCATCCCTCCCGTCTTTCTCACCTCCCGCCACCAGGCTGGTGCCGTCGCCTTATTAAAGGCGTTAGCATCCACAGAAAGCAGATTGAAAGGGTCTCCTATCTCGCCCTTTACTACCCGCCCCTTTGCCTCCACTATCGCCCACATGAAGCGGTAGGACTGCCCTGACATAAGAACAACGCCTTTCTCCCGTGCCATCTTGAGCGTCTTCTTTCCTTCCGCCAGGCTTACCGCCCAGGGCTTTTCTACCAGGACATGGCGACCCGCTTCCATGACCTGACAGGAGACGGGACTGTGAAGATGGTGAGGAAGACAGACCACTGCTGCCTGGATATTCGGGTCATTTAATGCTTCTTCTACGCTGAGATAGAACTTGGTATGATGCTTTTCAGCGGTTGCTTTTGCCCGGGCTTGGTCAATATCCACCACCGCCGCCAGGTAAGCAGCCTCCGAATTCAACCGTATGGCATCAATATGGCTTTCCCCGATACGTCCCAGTCCGATAATGGCGATACCAATTTTGTCCTTTAAAGCCATGCAAAATCACCTCCTGTTTTGCTCGCTACGTGTTATACTAACATAGTAAATGAAGCCAGAAAAGGTTTGCGAGCCCAGCAGCATTGACAGCCACCAAGTAGTAGTTCAGAATACCAGCAGTTGCTAGCAGAGGAAGAGGAGGAGACGTCAGATGAAAGCGATTTCTACCGAAAATGCGCCAAGACCAGCCGGGCATTATTCGCAGGCAATAGTCCATAATAATATTGTTTACGTTTCCGGGCAGCTGCCGATAGACCCGAAAACCGGAGAAAGACGCACTGGTCCGATTGAAGAACAGACCGAGCAAGTATTAAGTAACCTGGCTGAGATACTTAAAGCCGCCGGTGCCGACCTGAATCAAGTGCTTAAGACCACCGTTTACATTTCAGACATTGAACTATGGCCTCGGGTGAATAACGTCTATTCCCGATTTTTCGGTGAACATCGTCCGGCGCGTTCCGTGGTGCCAACCAAAAACCTGCACTTCGGTTTTCAAATCGAAATTGAAGCTATTGCCGCCCTCAAAAAATAATCGGGGAAAAATGAACCAGCTTATCTGTACTGAATGCCGGGCAACTTATCCACTGGATGAGCCAAGATGGAAGTGCGATTGTGGCTCTCTTCTGGATATTGAGTTCACGGCGGTTTTCAACTTAGAGAAAATCAGCCAAAGAAAGCCCACCATGTGGCGGTATCGGGAGGCAATTCCTATTCGGGATGATGCCCATATCGTTTCTTTCACTGAGGGGTTTACCCCGCTGATTGAATTGAATTTCGATGATAGGCAGGTGTTAATTAAACAAGACCATCTATTTCCCACGGGGTCTTATAAGGATAGAGGCGCCTCAGTTCTGGTCAGCAAATTAAAAGAGTTAAGCATCAAGGAAGTAGTTGAAGACTCATCGGGAAATGCCGGTGCAGCAATTTCGGCTTACTGTGCCCAAGCTGGCATTAAATGTCACATCTTTGTTCCCGCTGATACCGCAGCGGCGAAGGTAGCCCAGATAAAGCTCTACGGAGCAAAATTGAATAGAGTCCCCGGTAGCCGGGAAGATACGGCAAAGGCGGTTTTGAAAGCAGCAAAAGAAATCTATTATGCCAGCCATTCCTGGAATCCTTTCTTCTTTCAGGGAACCAAAACATTCGCCTTTGAAATCTGTGAACAGCTTGGCTGGAAAGCACCGGATACGCTCATCCTGCCGGTCGGTAACGGGACTCTCCTATTAGGTGCCTACATCGGATTCAATGACCTCTGCCGCGCCAAGATTATTGACCGGATACCCAAAATCATTGCGGTGCAAGCGGAGAACTGTGCTCCCCTATATCGAGCCTTCCGGGAAAATCTGCCTGAAATCCCGAAAGTAGATAAAAAAGAAACGCTTGCTGAAGGCATCGCTATTGCGGAACCGATTAGAGGGAAACAGATTGTGGCTGCGGTCAAGCAGAGCAAGGGAGATTTCATGGTCGTTAGTGAAAATGAAATCAAAGAATCACTAAAAGAGATTTGTCGCCAAGGATACTATATTGAGCCAACGTCTGCCGCCACCACTGCCGGAATCAGAAAATACCTGCCACACTCGAATCCTGGCGAAGTTATCGTTTCCGTTTTCACCGGACACGGACTGAAGACAACGGAAAAGATGCTGAAACTGCTGAACAGTTAGGGCAAAGAATAGCTTTTTTAATCGTACACCGCCAAGCCGGCGCTGTGCTTGGTGATATAGTCCCAATCATACTCCACACCCAGCCCTGGTCCCTGGGGCACCGGGACACAGCCATTCTTATCAATGGCATCCAAGCCATCCTGATAGTCGCCCTTAATGACAGGCGGCTTCATAATGAGAGGCGCCTTGGGATGGACCAAGCCCATCTCGTAGTAGTTACTGTTATGTATTGCCGCCATCAGGTGACGTCTTTCCGGCCCGGTGGGGCAGTGCAACTCGATATCAAGACCAAAACCTTCGGCGGCATGAGCCAGCTTCATCACCCCGGTGATGCCACCATCGGTATCGGGGTCGCCACGGACGAAGTCAGTGCCCTCCGCCACGATGAAATCCACATGAGCTTCCAGCCCGCGCACATGCTCCAGCTGGAGGAGGGGCGTTTTCACCAGTTGGCGTAGCTTGCGATGGGCAAACGCGGAAACACCCCCATCCCGGAACGGGTCTTCCCACCACAAAAACTTCTCCTCATCACAGGCCCAGCCCACCTTCAGAGCATCACCAAAGGTCTTGAGAGCACAGAACGGGTCCAGCATCAGGTCCATCTTACCTCCCATTCGCTTGCCAACGGCATGGATGATGGCGACATGCCGCTCGACGGGCGCCTCCACCCAGGGATGTATCTTATATCCGGGGTAGCCCATCTCCAGACACTGCTCAGCGAAATCGGCATAGGCTTCGGGGCTATTCAGCCCTCCACGCTGGTTATCTCCGATGTAGGTGCTGGCGTAACAGGGGAGGCTGGTCCGGCTCCCGCCCAGAAGCTCGTAGATGGGAGCTTGATAAAATTTGCCAGCAAAGTCCCACAGCGCGATGTCCACCTGGCTCATTCCCATACGGGCACGCTGGCGCAGGGTCAGCTTGAGGTCATTATATATCCCCTCCCGGTCTAAGGCGTTTCGCCCAATCAATAGCCGAGCTATCACGGGAAAGCTACTGTACTCAACCTCCTTGCCACCAACGTACTCGCCGGTGATGCCCACATCAGTGAATATCCTCAGGGCACGGGCTTGCAGTGTAAGCACCCCGCCCGGCTCATAGACGGGAAAGAAAAGAGCTGGCTCCAACCCTACATCTTTAACTTGATACTCGAACTGGTGTACCTCTATCCGGGTGATTTTCGGCTTGTCTTTCATAGCTTCTCTTCAGTCCCCCTTGACTAACTTCACTTTTGGCTTTACGTTCTTATTGACCCAGTTCTTGGGCCATTTCCCGCTGAGCACGCGGGCAGCCTCTTCCCCCACACCCAACTTCAGACGCTTTACCGAAGCTTCAGAGACACCAGCGGTGTGGGGAGAAATAACCACATTGTCCATTTTCAGCAGGGGGTTATCGGGGGCAATTGGCTCCTGCTCAAAGACATCGATGCCAGCACCGGCAATCCACTTCTCTTTTAATGCCTTAATCAGCGCTGCCTCATCAACCACCGGACCGCGAGAAGTATTGATAAAATAGGCGGTCGGTTTCATCTGCCGGAATTCTTTTTCCCCCATGAGATGTCGGGTTTCCTTGCTCAGGAAGGTGTGCACCGAGACATAATCTGACTCCTTGAGCAACTCAGACATGGTGCTGACCAGAGTTATGCCAGCCTCCTCAGCCAAAGATTTATCCACATAGGGGTCATAGCCCAGTACCCTCAAATCAAAACACTTCGCTTTTCTAGCTACGGTGCGCCCAATATTGCCACAGCCGATTAATCCCAGCGTCTGCCCGTAGATTGGCCTGAGAAACGAGGACATTTTGCTCGGCTGAGGCCAGCTTCCCTGCTTGGCCAGGTTATTGTAGTAAACCACCCTTCGAGCACAGGCTAAAAGCAAAGCAAAGGTGTGGTCAGCGACCTCCTGAAGGCAGAAATCAGGGAAATTGACTACCAGGATGCCATTATCGGTTGCGGCATTGACATCAACGGAATCATAGCCAATACCGTAGCGGACGATTACTTTTAATTTCGGTGATGCCTCCATCACGCGACGGGTCAGGGGTGCCCAAAAGGTCAGCACCGCATCGGCGTCTTTGGTGGCTTCGATTATCTCATCCTCATTGGCACATTCAGCAAGCACTAACTCGGCATTGACCTTGGCTAACCCTTCATACTCTTCTTTGATATAGCCACGGTCAATCTTCTTGTCCACCAGTACCACCTTAGGACGACTTTTCATCTGAATTTTTCCTCCTTTGCCACGTATCTCTGCTGCTCATTGTAAATGGAGGTCAAAAGGGTTGTCAAACAAAAGAGATGAAATTTCGTTATCGAGGTTGTTTATTGACCCCTCTCTTATATCTACTCCCCCCCTTATCAAGGGAAGGGGGTAAGGGGGGATAGGTTGGTAAACAATCTCAATATCTTCTATTGCGATTGATATCGGTTTTTGTTAAACTTGCTTTGACCGAAAAGGAGAGAAAATTGCTTCATAGGGAGGTGAAAAGGCGATGAAAAGAGCGATGATGATAAACCCCAAAGATAATACCGCCACTGCCCTCGCGGACATTGAGGCTGGAGATAAGGTGAGCCTGACCTCAAAATCAGGGCAGGTTGAGGGTGAGATAACGGCACGGCGGGCAGTGCCCTTTGGGCATAAACTGGCTATAACCGACATCAGCGCAGGGGATAAAGTTCTTAAATACGGTGAAGTTATCGGCTTGGCTACCCAGCCAATCAAGAAGGGGGATTACGTCCATGTCCATAACGTGGAAAGCGCTCTCCTCCCTCCCCCAAAGGAGGTAAAGTGAAAGAATTTTCCGGTTATAAGAGACCCGATGGTTCAGTCGGCGTGCGCAACCATGTGGCTATCATCTCAAGCGGCCGGTGTGCTAACGAGATGGCAGCCACCATCGCCGATGCTGTCAAAGGCGCAGTCCCTATCATTCATACCCATCCCTGCGTCCGCCTCAAAGATGATAATGACTTTGCGTTACGAGTTCTGGCAGGAATGGGCAGCAATCCCAATGTCGCGGCTGCCATTGTGGTCGGCATTGGCTGTGAAAACCCGTCTCCAGCCAGGATTGGCGAGGAGATAGCCAAATCAAAAAAGCCGGTTGAGGTCTTGACCATTATGGGCAGTGAAGGGTTCCAGGGCGTACTGGATAGAGGCTTGACCATAGCCCGTGACATGGTGGCTGAAGCATCTCAAATGCAGAGAAAGCCATTTCCCGTTAGCTATCTCACCCTGGGGGTAAAGTGTGGCGGTTCCAGCGCTGTCTCAGGTATTGCGGGCAACTCCGTTACCGGACGAGTCCTTGACCGGCTTATTTCTGAAGGAGGTACCGCTATCTTTTCCGAGACCACGGAGGTCATCGGAGCTGACCACCTGCTGGCTAAAAGAGCCATCAATGAAAAGGTAGCCAGACAGTTCCGGGCGGCAGTAGACCGGATGGAGGCGAGGATTAAAGGTACCGGGGAAGATATCAGAGGCTCACAACCAACCCGGGGCAACATTGCCGAAGGCTTGACCACAATTGAGGAGAAATCTTTGGGTGCCTTGGCTAAAACGGGCACCTCTCCCCTAAGGGGCGTGCTGGAGTACGGGGAAAAGCCGCAAGGAAAAGGGCTATTCTTCATGGATGGCTCTGCCATGACCAGCGAATTGATTGTCGGCGAAGTAGCTGCGGGGAGCCTGATACACATCTACAATGTCGGTGGTGGAATCACTTCCAGTTTCCGCTGCCCACCCGGCTGGATGGGCGAAATTCCCATAGTCCCTCAGATATCAGTGGTCAGCAAAGAGAGTAACCCAAGTGATAGTCAAGAAAGGGAGTTTTTTGATATCTATGCTGACACCGTAATTGAAGGCAGTGAATCCATCGAGCAGGTAGCTGACCGACTGTTTGAGGAAATCATCGCCGTTGCCTCCGGAAAGTTAACCAAGCGTGAGATGCGTTCCGGCTACCGGGAGCCCATCGTCATGTATACCACCGGTCCAATACTGTGATGGAGACAAAAGTTGTAAGATGGTGAGATTATTTGCCAACCTATCCCCCTTGCCCCCTTCCCTTGGTAAGGGAAGGGGGAGTAAAAGTAAGAGAGGGGCGAAGCCCCTCTCCAAAACCTCTTCCCTCTCCCATTTTGAAGGGGAGAGGGATAAAGGGTGAGGGGTCAATCAACAACCTCTAAGATTGTGTTCCTTGACAAAGTAAAGAACCTTATTAGAAGATAAGCTAACGCCTGTATTATGTCGACAAATTACGAGGAGGTAATTCCATGATTGTTAAGGTGCCACAGTTTCCCTGGTATGGTGATACTGAACTGGAGCTTGAATTTCCCGACTCCTGGGAAGTGATTGTCCCCAAAATGGCGGGGTGGGATGCCCCCAAACTCACTGATAAACAAATCCGGGACGCCTTCCGCAACCCCATTGGCACTCCACGCCTTGCTGAGCTAGCGCAGGGCAAAAAAGAGGTGTGCATCCTCTTTGATGACCTTACGCGACCCACCAAAGCCGATGAACTGGTGCCTTATGTTCTGGAAGAGCTGAGAGAGGGTGGTATCAAGGACGAGAACATCAGGTTTATTGCTGCTCTTGGCGCCCACGGTGTCATGAAACTCATGGATTTTGAGAAGAAATTAGGCTCCGAAATACCGTGCAAATTCCCGGTCTATAATCACAATCCTTATGAGAATTGCACTCACCTGGGCAGTACCTCACGGGGCACGCCGGTCATGATAAATAGCGAATTCATGTCCTGTGATTTGAAGATTGCTATCGGGTCTCTCGTACCCCACCCCACCTCTGGCTTTGGTGGTGGGGGCAAGATGATTGTCCCCGGGGTTGCCCACATCGATACCATAACGGCTAACCACCGCAATCTATGTGAAATCTCAGAGTTCGGTAATGTGGTGCTTGACACCTGGGGCAAGGTTGATGATAACGCTATGCGGCTGGACTCAGAGGAAATAGCCAGAATGGCCGGGCTCGATTTCTCCATCAATGCCTTGGTGAATTCCCGCCGTGAGACCACCGGGCTATTTGTCGGCGACCTGGTTAAAGCCCACCGTGAGGGCGTCAAGATGGCGAGGAAGGTCTATGCCTCTGAAGCACCAGCCGAAGCTGACATCGTGGTAGCCAATTCCTACATCAAGGCAAATGAGACCGCGCTCGTGGCCGGCCTGGGCAGCAAGATGCTCAAGAAGTCAGGCGGTGACCTGGTGGTCATCGGCAATATCCCCGAGGGTCAAATTTGCCACTATCTGGTGCGCAGTTTTGGTAAGAAGATGGGTGGCCGATTGTGGGGGCCAATTACCAAGCTGCCTTCCCGGGTAAGAAGAATGATTGCCCTCGGTCCTTACCTTGATAAAGCTGGTCTTGACTGGATAGGCCCGGTAGATAAGATTCTCATTATTAATAGCTGGGCTGAGATTCTGGATTTGCTGAAAAAGAGCTACGGCAAGAAGGCAAGGGCGGTTGTTGTCCGCGATGGCACACTGCAATACTTCCCGCGCAGCGGTCTCCCTAGAGGTCCAGCAGCGATTGACTGACCAGTTCTAAAAGAAGGGCAAAACAAAAGCAGGGTGCTGGTGAAATCGACTTGGCACTCTGCTTTTTTATTTAGACAAAGGTGAGTAATCTTTTAGGATTTTCAATGAGCAGCGTATCGATTAGCTCTTTTGAAAACCCTTTAAGCTTCATCACCGGCACGGTGTCGCGCAGGATATGCGCATAACCCCACCCCCCATAGCGGCACAGCGAGGTCTTGGTCCAGTTATCGTGAGAGATAAGGAGCTGGTTCTGGTACCCTTTGTCGGCAAGCTCTTTCAATTCATTGAGTCGCTGGGCGTCGTTGGGGATGTCTAGGACTCGAAAACGGGTGGGGTAGTAACCCTCCCTGCCGAACAGGTCATACTCGATGGTACAGCCCGTCTTGGCAAGTTCAAGGCGGTTTTTACGCTCTCTGACCGCACGGTCACAATGACTCATGATAGTGCGGCTGAGGTCAGCCCCAGCTTTTTCCAGAACTCGAATACACTCCATAGCTGCGCCCTCGTTCTGCCCGGGGTGGACATTTATCGCCGCGCCGGTAGCTTTCTGGGCATGAGCCCCGGCACGCAGCACCTTCTTCTCATTATCGGTCAGGGGCCAGGAACAGCCCAGTTCGCCGATAATGCCAGCACGCACCCCGGTACTGGCAAAACCTTCCAGTATATCGGCAATGAATTCCTCAGCGATTTCCTCTTCACTCTTGGCATCCATGTTCACCCTGACCGCTGGATAGGATTGCGCCACATAGTAGCCGGTGCCCATAACTATGTTTATATCGGTGACCCGGGAGATACGCGCCACCGCCAGGGGGTCGGGGCAAATGCCTCTTATGGTGACCTCAACGATTGACCTGCCACCAAATGCCTTATAGATAAGGACTTCATCAATGGCTGTTTTCTCATCCAATAGCTGGCAATCATCGTAATTTTGAAAGGGATGATAGCGAAGCCACCACAGGATATCCATGGTAACCGGGTGCCGCACCAGTCTTTTCTCCGAGGCTTCGGCAGGCTCAGTGCACCAAGTTGACCCGTCACAGATAAGATGCTCATGAGGCAGGGTGATTCCCAGTTCCTTAGGCTGAATCAGCCCCAGCACAGTCTGCACTTTACTTTTAAGGTCTGACCTCTTCATAATTTTCCCTCCTCAGTTTTGGCTGCCTTCCCGTAGTGGCTTATTTCCCCGATTTCTCTTTCACTGCGTTCTCAGCAGCGATGCGACCGAAGGCAATGCATTCCGCCAGATTGCCTCCACCCGCCGGATAGAGCATACCAAATACCGACCCGCACTCTCCCGCAGCATAGAGTCCGGGAATTGGCTCACCGAACGGGTTCACCACCTGCGCTCGACTATTCTTCCTCGGCCCTCCCAGAGTATTCGAGCCACCAGGGAATAGCTTGATGGCATAAAAAGGCGGAGCATCCAGAGGAACCAGCTCCAGAGGGTTCCGCCTGAACTCAGGGTCACCACCCACTTCACAATATTTGTTCCAGAGCTGCACTGTCTTCTCCAGATTAGCCGGAGGTACTCCGATGTTATTGGCAAGTTGAGCGACTGTTTCGCCACGGACAATCCACCCCTTGCGCAACTCAGCGCTATTATCCCGACTCCACTTATAAAGCTGGTGAGGACCTGAAGGGCCACTGGAAAGCTGCCCGAGGGGGCCAAACTCTATTCTCCTTCGGTCGAAGATGTGGTAGCTGGGCACTCTGGGATACTCCAGTTTATGGGAGTCAAAGACACCGAGCTCATAGGAGGCAGCGTGAGGCTTTAAGTCCTCGCTCATATAGCGCCGACCGTACTTATCAACGAAGATGAAGCCAGCCCTTACCTTTTGCTTTTCTGTCAGCATGGAGCGCTGGCTCCAGCCACCACCACTGAAGTCAATAAAGAAGGCAATGGGGAAGTCGGGGAATTTGGCGCACAGGCGTGCTGAGACACAATTCATATGCCAGAGTTCAGCACCCACTTCCTGAGCCATCTTGATGCCGTCCCCGGTGTTCCCGATACCACCAGCAAAATACATCGGGTATACTCTCAGATGTTGTAGCTTCATTTCCTCATTCTCTTCAAAACCGCCGCTGCATAATATCACTGCCCTGGAAACCCTGATATTCACCTCCTTCGACTGCCCACCGCAGGTGTCAGTTGCCCTCACCCCGATTACCCGCCCACTCTCATTAGTAAGCAGCCTCTGTGCTGGCGTCTCATAACAGACCTCAATCTTTCGTGAGGCTATCTGCTCATATAAGGATTTCATCATACGGAGGCCACAGCCCTGGTATTTCCACAATTCCATGCTATCAGAACCGGGAAGCTGGGGGAATTCTCCACCTCTGGAGAAGAACTTGACATTGCCACCGAGGTTGACCAGCCAGTCCTTGTTCTGAGCCGAGTACTTCAACCAGATGCGTATGCTCTCCAAATCTGTCCAGGGCGTCGCCGGCTGATTCACCTGGGATATGGCAATCATATATTCGGTGGCTCGGCTAACATCCGAAGGGGACAAAAATACCCCCATGGCGATGCTGCTACAAGAGCAATGGGAATCGGCACTCTGCTTCTCCAAGAGCAGGACTCTGGCTCCCAGGTCACGGGCAGTTATTGCCGCCACTGCTCCCGCCAGCCCATAGCCAACGATGACTATTTCCGCAGCCTTATCCCACCTGATGTTTTTTGGCGATAACATCACTACCCTCCCCCGCAATGATTACCAGTAGGAACCGATCCAGGTAGCCAGTTGAGGCTGAGGCGCTGGAGGTCGTTTCAGGATGAACTTCTCATTGATGTCGGAGCCCAGACCTGGACCGGTGGGAATCTCCAGATAGCCATTCTCGCATTTAATCGGTTCGGTGAGCATCTCATTGTAGAGTTCCAGATAAGGATAGAAGAACTCCTGAATAATAACATTGGGGATGCTGGCATCCAGGTGCAGACTGGCCAATGTGCAGAGAGGGCCAATGGAGTTGTGGGGCTGGACGGCAACGTAATAGGTCTCAGCCATAGCGGCAATCTTCTTCACTTCCATGATGCCGCCAGCATGGCAGATGTCAGGCTGAATAATACGTGCCGCCTGCTTCTCCAGCAGCATGCGGAAGTCCCAGCGGGTAAAGAGGCGCTCCCCAGTGGCAATGGGCAGGCGAATGGCTCTTTGCACCTCAGCCAAGGCATCTATATTATCAGGCGGGAGTGGCTCTTCATAGAAAAATGGGTCAAACGGCTCCAGTTTCTGTGCCATGCGGATGGCGCTCCACATATTAAAGCGACCGTGACACTCAATCATCAGGTCCACTGATGGCCCCACCGCCTCCCGCACTGCCTTGACACAGGCAATGGCAAACTCCTCCTCTGATTTGGGGATGACCTGACCGCCATTGCGGAAGGGGTCCCACTTCATTGCGGTAAAGCCTTTTTTCACCATCTTCAGGGCATTCTTCGCCATGGACTCTGGGGTATCCTCAGGCTTCAGTTCGGTAACTATCTCCTGGAATGCCCAGGCATTGGCATAAGCCCTCACTCTATCGCGCAGTTTTCCACCCAAAAGTTCATAGACCGGCACCCCAAGTTCCTTCCCTTTAATGTCCAATAGCGCCTGCTCCACGGCGCTGAGGGCAGTCAGAATAATAATTCCTCCAGGCCAGAAAGTGCTCTTATAGAGGGCGTTCCAGATGTATTCAACCTGAAAAGGGTCTTTGCCCAGGAGAAAATCCTTAAAAGATTCGAGCGCCTTGACGACCGCGGCATCGAAGCGCTCGAGGCTGGCTTCCCCCACACCGGTGAGCCCGCTGTCAGTATAGAGCTTGACAAATATCCAGTTCGAGTGAGCACCTTCCGTCCAAAAGACTCGCAGGTCAGTGATTTTCATAAAACACCTCCTTGGAATTTTGAACTTGCCCAAAATGGGCTAGAAAGGATTATACTCCCCCTGAAGAACACCCGCAAGGAATAATCAAGGGTATAGGGTATAATGATGAGATTGTTTAGCAACCTATCCCCCTTACCCTTTTCCCTTGGTAAGGGAAGGGGGGAGTAAAAGTAAGAGAGGGGACTCGCCCCTCTCCAAAACCTCTTCCCTCTCCCCTTGGCAAGGGGAGAGGGATAAAGGGTGAGGGGTTAGAAAACAACCCATAATGATGGAAATAGTGAACCTTGACCAACTGGCAGCGGTATGATAGTCTAACGCTGGAAGTTGACGGATATCCCGAATGAAAGCGCAGGAGGGGATTTATGGTGGAAATAGAGGCAGCAAAGCTTAAAGAAATCTATACCACAATGGTAAGAATCAGGTTTTTTGAGGAGCGGGCAATGTCAGAATACCGCAAAGGCTTACCAGGCTTCATCCACCCTTCCATTGGACAGGAAGCGATTCCGGCCGGCGTTTGCGCCTTCCTCAGGAAGGATGACTATATTATCTCCACTCATCGGGGTCACGGTGATATCATCGCCAAAGGAGCCCGGCTTGACCGGATGATGGCTGAGCTCTTCGCCAAAGAAACCGGGTATTGTAAAGGCAAAGGCGGTTCCATGCATATTGCCGCCGTTGACCGCAATATTCTTGGCGCCACCGGAATTGTTGGCGATGGTATCCCCATAGCCGCCGGCGTTGGTCTAGCCTGTAAGATGCAGAACCTCGACCGGGTGGTGGTGGCTTTCTTCGGTGATGGTGCCACCAACTCCGGTGCTTTCCATGAAGGTGTTGGACTGGCTGCCGTTTGGTGCCTGCCGGTGCTCTTTGTCTGTCAGAACAATCAGTACCAGCAGAGCACCCCTACGAGGGACTATTGCCGGCTGACGGACCTGTCCGACCGAGCCAAAGCCTACGGCATCCCTGGAGCAACCGTGGACGGCAACGATGCCGTTGCCGTGGCTGAGGTAGCCAGAGAAGCCATCGAGAACTGCCGCAGAGGCAAAGGTCCCATTCTTATTGTTGCCACCACCTATCGACCATACGGTCATCATATGGGCGACCCTGGAACGAGCTACCGCACCAAAGAAGAAATCGAGGACTGGAAGAGAAAAGACCCCATTGAGCGACTGCGCCACCAGCTTCTGCAGAACAAAATAGCTACCAAAGCCGAAATCGAGGAGATTCACAACGCCACCCTGCGGGAACTCGACGAGGCGGTAAAATTTTCCATCGAAAGCCCTGAGCCCAAACCAGAAGAAGCACTTGAGGATATTTACTATACCGCAGGCTAATTAAGGGGGACAGAATGCGACAGTTGACTTTCAGAGAAGCAGTACGGGAAGCGCTCCGTGAAGAAATGAGGCGCGACCCCAAGGTCTTTTTGATGGGAGAGGAAATCGCTGAATACGGCGGCTCTTACAAAGTAACCCAGGGACTGGTGGATGAATTTGGTCATGAGCGAGTCAGAAACACCCCTCTGGCAGAAGCTTCCATCGCTGGCGCCGCCCTGGGCGCTGCCTTAGTTGGCATGCGACCTGTAGCCGAGATTATGTATATTGACTTCTCCTTTATCGCCGCTGACCAGATTGTGAATCAGATTGCCAAGCTCCGCTATATGACGGGCGGCATGGTAAAGGTACCGCTGGTAATACGAACTCAGGGTGGCGGTGGCGTTGCTGCCGGACCACACCACTCTCAGTCTCTGGAGGCAATCTTTGCCCATATTCCGGGGTTGCTGGTGGTGATGCCCTCCAACGCCTATGATGCTAAGGGTCTGCTCAAGTCAAGCATCAGAGAAGACAACCCGGTAATATTCATCGAACATAAGAAACTTTATGGCGAGGCATGCGAGGTTCCCGAAAAGGAGTATTTGATACCGCTGGGAAAAGGAGACGTGAAACGCCCAGGGAAAGATATATCCGTCATTACCTACTCAAGATGTGTCCACCATGCCCTGAAGGCTGCTGAGGAACTGAAAAACGAAGGGATAGGGCTGGAGGTAGTTGACCTGAGAACACTGAAGCCCCTGGATGAAGATATAATCTTGAGCTCAGTGCAGAAGACAGGCAAAGCGATGGTGGTCTATGAGGCATGTCGGACGGGAGGATTCGGGGCTGAAATAGCTGCCATTATCGCTGAGAAGGCTTTCGACTATCTGGATGCACCTGTCAAGCGCGTGGCTGCCCTTGATGCACCAATCCCCTTTAATCCCAAACTGGAAAATTATATTCTCCCCAATGAGCATAAAATCAAGGATGCGGCACTGGAACTGATGGGCAAGTAGGCAACAAAGGGGCATCTGCTAAGATAATGCTGGAGGTATTGATATGGCTGTTGCCGTGATTTTCCCCAAACTTGATGAAGCTATGAAGAGCGGGAAAATCGTCAGGTGGCTGAAAAATGAGGGAGACCGGGTGGAAAAGGGGGAGGTTATCCTTGAAATCGAAAGCGAGAAGACCGCCTTTGAGATTGAAGCAGAGACTTCCGGCATCCTAAGCAAGGTAATGGTCAAAGCTGGAGATGAGGTGGCAGTAGGAGCCACCATTGCTTTCATTCTTCAGCCCGGAGAAAAGGCACCCGAGGTTCCCGAACCAGTTATTGTCAAAGCTAAGAAAGAAGAACCGGTTGAAGCACCTAAAGCAGTCAGAGAAACCAGGGAGCTCAAAGCCTCACCACTGGCGAGGAACATTGCCAAGGAGCACAATATTGATTTATCGCTGGTGAGGGGAACCGGACCTGACGGCAGAATCACCAAAGAAGATGTCCTGCGCTTTATAGAAGAGGGGAAGGCAGCGATTGCCCCAGAGGAAATAGCATCATTATCCTCAATGCGGGAGGTTATTGCCCGGCGCATGACAGAAAGTTTTAGAACTCCCCACTTCTACCTCACTGTGGAGGTTGACGCACAGGGATTGGTGGAGACCCGTGAAAAATTGATTCCGGTTATAGAGAGCCAAACTGGTATCCGGTTAACGCTGACCGATTTGATTATCAAAGTCGCCGCCAAAGCGCTGAAGGATAACCCCGCGGTTAATTGTTCCTATGCTGATGGAGGGGTAAAACTCTTCAAGCGGATTGACCTCGGGCTGGTGACGGCGGTGGAAGGGGGACTAGTTGTCCCGGTCATTCGGCAGGCTGACCGCAAATCTTTAGCTGAAATCGCTCAAGCCAGAGCTAAGCTGGTGCAAAAGGCGAGGGAACGTACCCTCACCAAAGAAGAAATGAGTGGGAGCACCTTCACCATTTCCAACCTGGGCATGTTCGAGATAGACCAGTTCAATGCCATTATCCAGCCACCCGAGGCGGCTATTTTAGCGGTGGGGCGCATTGCTGAAAAACCGGTGGTGAGAAACGACCAGATTCTGGTCAGACCCATGATGACCCTGACATTATCCATTGACCACCGTGTGCTGGATGGCGTCATCGGGGCAAAGTTCTTGCAGAGCCTGAAGCGTTATATGGAAAACCCTCAATTTGATTTGGTAAGTTAGCTTTACTACCCTGCTTGCCGGCGGTCAATTTCGCGCTGGATGGCTTCAATTTGCTCAGGGCTGAGGTGGCGGAAGCGGGTCTGCATGGCAAAATATTCGGCGACCGGTCGCTTACGGCTGGGCTGATAAGTGGTGTGGAATTCGCCGCTCTCAAACTCCACCAGACTCCACGTCCCGCTTTCCACCGCCAGGCGCCCTATCTCAATAGTAAGGTCAGGGGCAAAACCCCAACCGGTGGGGCAGGGCACCAGGATATGAATGTAAGTGGGACCATTTATCTTGCTCGCCTTTTCCACTTTCTGCATGAAGTCCAGAGGGTAGGAGATGCAGGCGGTGGCAGCATAGGGGATATTGTGAGCTGCCAGGATACGTAACATATCCTTCTTGGGGTGGTCTTCAAAGCAGGGAGCTGGCGTAGTGGTGGTGGTAGCGCCGTAAGGGGTCAAGCCACTTCTCTGGACACCGGTATTCATATAGGCTTCATTGTCGTAGCAGATATAGATGAACTTGTTGCCACAGTCAATGGCGCCGGAAAGCGCCTGAATGCCAATGTCCGCCGTGCCCCCGTCCCCGGAAAAGCCGACCACCTGGATGTCTTCACGCCCCTTCCTCCTGAAACCAGCACTGATGCCAGAACAGGCAGCCGCGGTGGCAGCAAAAGCCATGACCGTCATCGGCACGAAGAACGGTGCCTGGGGATAATAGCAGGAAACGGTGCTGATACAGTTTGCCGGCACCACAAAAACGCTCTTCCTGCCCAGCACCTTTAAGGTGAGACGGACTGCCAAGACGGAAGCGCAGCCGGCACAACCATAGGAGCAACGGAATAATTCTTCTTTTGAGACATCTTTCAGTTTCATAAGCCGAGAAACTCCAAACTCGGTGTGGCTCCCTTTTCGGCAGCCAGAGCTTTATCCAGCATATATTTCATCTGCTCGGGCGGGACATCGGCACCACCCAGCCCACCGATAAAATCTAACACTGCCGGAGGACTTGGCAAGCCATAGAGAGCCGCTTTCAGGTCTGTAGCCAGAGCCCCCTCATATCCCCAGGAGCAATCTCTATCCAGCACGGCTGCCGCTTTGACCTTGGCAAGAGCCTGTCTTACCTCCCGGACAGGGAAGGGTCGGAAAGCCCTCACCTTGACCAAGCCCACCGCTTTGCCCTGGGCACGCATTTCGTCCACCACTTCCCGGGCGGTCCCGGTTAAGGCACCCATGAGCACGATGACCGCTTGTGCTCCCTGGCTGCGGTATGTCTCAATCAGTCCTCCATAGTAACGACCGAAGAGGCGGGCAAACTCATCACCTACTTCAACGATGACCTCCTTGGCTTTCTCAGTTGCTTCCTGCTGTTCCTTACGCCAGCGGGCGTAATGCTTGCCGAAGCCTCCAACCGATATAGAGTAAGGATTGTCCACATCCAGAGTGACCACCGGGTCATAGGGCAGCAGGAAAGCATCAACGCTCTCTTGAGCCGGAATCTCCACCAGTTCCTCGGTATGTGACTGGATGAAACCGTCCAGACATATCATCACCGGGAGCAGTATGCGATGGTCTTCCGCGATGCGGTAAGCTTGAAGAACCATATCCAGCGCCTCCTGTGCCGTCTCAGTAAAGATTTGAACCCAGCCGGTGTCCCGCTGCTGGATGGCATCCTGCTGGTCTCCCCAGATGCTCCAGGGAAGAGCCACGGAACGGCAGACATTGACCAGAACTAACGGGTAGCGTCCGCCGCTGACATAGGCCAGCATTTCGTGCATATACTCCAATCCCTGAGATGAGGTAGAGGTAAAAGCACGCGCTCCAGCCATGCGGACACCCATGCAGGCGGTCAAGGCGGAGTGCTCCGACTCAACTTTAATGAAATCGGCGTCCATTTCGCCGTTGGCGATAAAGCTGGCTAGCTTTTCCACGATGGTAGTCTGAGGCGTTATGGGATAGGCAGCCACCACGTCAACGCGCGCCAGCCGAGCGGCATGAGCTACCGCCTCATTGGCAGTGATATATTTCTTCAGCGGCGCTTTGATGGACATCTATTTTTCCTTCACCGGCTCAGCCATTTCTATTGCCTTGGTCGGGCATTCATGAGCGCAGATGCCACAGCCCTTGCATTCTTCATAGTTAAACAGCACTTTCCTGCTTTCCTCATCCTGGCTGATGGCTCCTTCCGGACAGAAAATCCAGCAGAGGAGGCAGAAAGTGCATTTGCCTTTGAGCACCGGCTTAATCGTGCTCCAGCTACCCATTTTGACAGAGATAGTACCGGCTTTGGATACCGGTCCCGGGATTGGCTCTTTCATTTGCTTTTAACCTTATGATAAGCTGCCTCTGCCGCGGCGATGTTGCGTTCGGCGACCTTCGCTGGCAATGCATCAGCGATAGCTTGCTTGAGCGAATCCAGACCGACTATCTTGGTTGCCCCCGCCAGAGCGCCCAGCATAGTGGTATTAACGATAGCCACGCCAATAGTATCCCTGGCAATCGCCGTGGCATCTAGAGTGATAACTTCAAGATAGTCAGGAAGAGATAGTTCGGCAGCAGTTTTACGAGTGTTTATGAAAATAGAAGCCCCCGCTTGAGCTCCATCCGTTATGTTAACCACATCCAGCAAGGTATCATCAAGTACCATGATTCTTGTGGGGTGATAGATAAGACTGCGAGTCCGAATCACATGGTCAGCGATTCGGGTGAAAGCCTGTACCGGGGCACCGCGTCGTTCTGCGCCAAAGCTGGGGAATGATACGGCATATTTGCCTTCGTAAAGAGCCGCGGCACTGCCCAAAATACTGGCTCCCAGCACTGCCCCCTGCCCGCCTCGCCCGTGCCAGCGCACCTCTTCGAGATGCATATTTCGGTTCATTTCCTTTTCATCATATCACGAAGTACGTGATGCAGAAAAGAAAGGTTGGAGAGAAAGGTTAATCAAGCTCCTGTTTAAATTATGGGACCGATAGTATAGAGACCGGCAAAGTTGCCATAGCCCAGGATTTCCGCTTTAGTCCGTTTGCCCGAAGCCACCTCCAGTACCTCCTGATATAGCCTTTGCCCCATGGCTTGCAGACCAGCATCCTTGCCCCGGGTTAGTTTAACAAGGATATCTATATGGTCAGGCAACCGTTCAAAGGTGACCGGGTTGCCGGTTATTTTAATCACCGGGACAAAGGGAAAGCCCTGGGGGACCCCCAGCCCGGTGGAGAACAGGACAATCTGGACACCAGCCGCCGCCAGCGCGGTGAGGAACTCCGGCTCCCGCCCCGGGGTATCAACAATAAACAAGCCCTTGCCCTGGATGCGCTCTCCATACTCGTAGACATCCTGAATCAGCCTGGTGCCACCTTTGACAATCGCACCCAGAGATTTCTCCTCAATGGTGGTCAAGCCTCCTTCAATATTACCCCGAGTCGGTTGACCACCCCTCATATCTCCCCCTCTGGCGATAGCCCGCTTCTCCATCTGGTCGACAATATTTAAAATCTTTTGGGCTACCCGGGGATTAACAGCCCGACGCGCCAGTATATGCTCGGCACCCAGAAACTCCGTGGTCTCCCCGAAGATGCAGGTACCTCCATTATCAATTACCAGGTCGCAGGCAGCACCTGCTGCCGGGTTGGAAGCCAGTCCCGATGTGGTATCCGAGCCGCCACACTTGACCCCAATGACGAGGTGAGAATCATCAAACTCCTCCTGTTTTATCTGGGATGCCTCGCTGACCAGTGCTTGAGCCAGGCGGAAACCTTCGTTTACAGCAACCGTCGCCCCGGCTCTCTGAATCACCACTCTCTCCACATGCCTGCCTGACCGGGCGATACCTTCCTGGATTTTATCCACATTTACCCCTTCGCAACCCAAACTCACCAGCAATACTCCAGCCAGGTTGGGGTTCTGACCAATGGAGGTGAGCGTTCGAGTCGTCATTTCCAGGTCGAGTTGCATCTGCCCGCAGCCAGCGGGGTGAAGGAAGGGAGCCGTTCCCCTTATCTGCTGGGATATCCAATGGGCGACATCATTGGCGCAGCCCACCGTAGAGATGACGCCAACGTAGTTGCGAACCCCCACTGACCCATCCCGCCGGGGATAACCGAGAAAGCTCATCGGACACCTCCGGCGCTTTC
>CAZUSN010000010.1:0-21293 GCA_964623035.1 uncultured Dehalococcoidaceae bacterium
CGCGTCCTGGCTTATTCCACCATCAGCCAGCTAGGCTATATGATGCTGGGACTGGGGGTGGGCGGGGTAGCCATTGGTATCTTTCATCTTTTTAACCACGCCTTCTTTAAGGCGCTGTTATTTCTTGGCGCCGGCAGTGTCAATCACGCCACGGGAACCTTTGATATGCGCCTCATGGGCGGGCTACGCAAGGCGATGCCGTGGACTTACGCCACCTTTGTCATTGCTTCGCTGAGTATTGCGAGCATCTGGCCTCTTTCCGGCTTCTGGAGCAAAGATGAGATCGTCGTCAGCTCCTTTGCCCGCCAGCCCATCCTTTTCTACCTGGCAATGATAACGGTATTCATGACCGCTTTCTACATGTTCCGCGCCGTATTTATGACCTTCGGAGGCGAATATCGCGGCGGCAGCCAAGAGGCTCACGCACATGGCGGACATAGCACTCATCTTCACGAATCACCCGGAGTAATGGTAATACCCATGGTGGTGCTGGCTGTGCTGTCTGTCTTATCCGGTCTCTGGAATGTCACCGGACAATTTGATGTCTTCATGGGTCATGGAGAAACTCACAGCTTTGTGGAGGGCTTTTTCCACCCCTTTACCCAGCCCTTACCCTGGCTATCACTGATACTGGCTGGGGCGGGCATTTTACTTGCCTATGCCATGTACAGTAAACGGTGGGTTTCACCAGAGCGGCTGGGCAATCTTTTCAAACCGCTTTATACCATGTTCTATCGCAAATACTGGTTTGACGAGCTTTATGAAAATATCCTGGTGAGGACGTTCCTTTATAAAGGATTTTTTGCTTTCCTTCAGATATTTGATGAAGGGGCAGTGGACGGAATTGTTAACGGGGTCGCCAGTGGAACCATTGCTGGGGGCAGAGCTATCAGGCAAGCCCAGACCGGGCAGTTACAGCTTTATGGTCTGTTCATCGGCATCGGCATACTGGCGATTATCTTCGTCGTCTTATTCTTTGGCTAAATATGTGCGAGGAGTTAGTATAATTGGACTCTGGCTATCTGACAACCATACTCTTTCTGCCCGCGGTGGGGGCTGCCCTTATCGCCTTTGTGCTGGGTAAAAGCCCCAGGCAAATCAAGTGGACAGCGGCTGTCTTCACTTTTATCCCGCTGGTTCTGTCAATTATCCTCTTTGCCCAATTTGACCGCTCACCAGCCGCCGGTCTAATCCAGTTTGAGGAAAAGGCGCTGTGGATTGCGGCGCTCAACGCCCACTATCATCTCGGCGTGGATGGTCTGAGCCTGCCCCTGACTCTGCTGACCGCCTTTCTTGGCTTCCTCTCAGTGCTTATTTCCTGGAAGATAGACCTCAGACCCCGGGAGTATTTTGCCTGGCTCCTGCTTCTGGAAACGAGCATTCTGGGGGTATTTCTCTCCTTAGACCTCCTGCTGTTCTTCGTCATGTGGGAGATAGAGGTCATTCCCATGTATTTCCTGATTAATATCTGGGGGTCGGGCAGAAAGGAATACTCAGCGATAAAGTACGTTGTCTATACCTTATTCGGCAGCGCTTTTATGCTGGCGGGCATCCTCAGCCTCTACTTTACCACGGGCAGCTTAAGCATGGTGGAAATCGCTCAAGGTGGACTGGGCATGGTGCAGTCGATTATGCCGGCAGCGGCTATCTTCTTCCTCCTCTTAATTGCTTTTGCTGTCAAGCTGCCGGTTATCCCGCTTCACACCTGGCTGCCCGATGCCCATACTGACGCACCCACGGCGGTCAGCGTCATACTGGCCGGGGTGCTAATCAAGATGGGTGGCTACGGAATGATTCGACTTTGTGTCAGCTTCTTCCCCCAGGTGGCGCAGGGTTATGCCCTTCTCCTGGTAGTAATGGCAGTAGTTGGGGTGCTTTACGGGGCGGCGGTAACCATGAGACAGAACGATTTCAAGCGGCTGATTGCATACAGCAGCATCAGCCACATGGGCTATGTGCTGCTGGGCATCTTTGCTTTGGGCAAGGTGAGCATGATAGGCGCCGCTTTACAGATGTTCAGCCATGGTCTGGTTACCGGGCTGCTTTTTGCCATGGTCGGGCTGGTGATGCACAATACCCATGAGCGTGACCTGCGCAAGTTCGGAGGTCTGGCACGACAGGCGCCCATCATCGCTGTGGTCTTCTCCGTAGCTGGTCTGGCTTCACTGGGGCTACCCACCACCAGCGGCTTTGCCGCTGAATTCCTCGTTTTCGTGGGCAGCTTCTCCTCCACCATTGTCCCGGGAATTCAGGTCTATACTATCCTGGGCGTGCTCGGGGTAGTGGTCACTGCTGGCTATATCCTGTGGATGCTACAGCGGGCATTCTATGGACCGGTACTGGAGCAATATCACGGCACCGCTGATGCCGATATTCTGGAACAAGTATATATGTTTGCCTTTGTAGCTGTAATCATGCTGGTGGGCATTTATCCGGCAATTTTAACCGATGTGATTAAGCTCGGCATTTCGCCGATAGCTGGACTAATAGGTGGCTAAGAGAACAGAATCAAGGAGCGAATGTTGAATCTGGCACTATTTATACCGGAGATGACCTTGACCGCCTTCGCAGTGATTGTCATTCTGCTCGACCTCATCATCGAGCAGAAGAGACTGCTGGCGCAGGTCAGTATCTCTGGACTGGTGGTCGCTGGCGGGGTCACCGCGGCGATGTGGGGAGGCGGCTTTCCAGCCATCTTCAACAACATGCTGGCGGTGGATGACTTTGCCCTGTTCTTCAAGTTGCTGTTCCTGGGAATTGCTTTTCTGGTTATTTTGTCCTCAATAGATTATGTCGCTAGGTTTGCCCGCTTTCAGGGCGAGTATTACGCCCTGGTGTTAATCTCAACTCTGGGTATGATGCTGATGGCAGCCACCGCTGATTTAATCGCTATCTATATTGCCCTAGAGTTGACCAGCATCTCCCTTTATGCTCTGGTTGGCTTTCTGAAAGACACCAAATCAACCGAAGCCTCGCTGAAATACCTGCTGCTGGGTGCGGCGGCTTCGGCAGTCCTGCTCTATGGCATGGCATTGATTTTTGGCTTGACCGGTAAAACGCAACTGGGAGAGATTGCTCAGGCGATTCAAGCGATGTCAGCAGATACGCTTCTGGCCAGCCCGGCACTTATCCTGGGCATTGTTTTATTGGTCGCTGGCTTCGGTTTCAAGATTGCCGCCGTCCCCTTCCAGATGTGGGTGCCGGATGTCTATGAGGGAGCACCAACGCCGATAACTGCCTACCTCTCGGTAGCCAGCAAGGCAGCCGGCTTTGCCATTATCCTGCGTGTTTTCTTCTCCGCCTTCGAATTTCCCACGTGGCTGAGCCTGCACTGGGGGCTGGTTTTTGCTGTCCTGGCTGCTATCGGCATGACCATAGGCAATATCGTCGCCATACCACAGACCAATATCAAACGGATGCTAGGTTACTCCAGCATCGCTCAAGCTGGTTATCTTATGGTGGGATTAGCCACTATGGGATTCTCGCCGACAACTGATGTTTTGGGTCAGAGCACCATTATTTTCTTCCTCGCCAGCTACGCCCTAACCAACATGGGAGCTTTCATTGCTATTATCGCCATCTCCAATAAAATCAACAGCGACCTCATCTCGGACTATGCTGGCATGGGAAAACGGACACCATTAGTAGCTTTAGCCCTGACCCTGTGCCTCATCTCTCTGATTGGCGTGCCGCCGGCGGCGGGCTTTATGGCCAAATTCTACATCTTCAGTGCCGCCGTGCAACATAGCCTGCTGTGGCTGGTGGTCATCGCTGTGCTCAACAGCGTCATATCAGCCTACTACTATCTCCGCGTGGTGAAAGTAATGTGGCTTGGCCAGGTAGCCTCTGAGGAAAAAGTATCTTCATCGGGAGCGCTGCGCTTAGCGCTGTCTTTATGTTGCCTTGGTGTGTTGCTGCTCGGCATCATCCCCGGCTACGTGATGAAACTGGCTGAGTTTGCGGCAAAAATATTCGTTTTTTAAGCGCAAAGGAGCTGCTTGCTCCACCCTCAAAAATCACCCTGTTTCTTCCCTGACCAGAAATACGAGCAACGATGCCACCGTCATGAATACCGCACTGGATAAAAAAGCGATAAAATAACTCTGGTTAATGTCAAAAGTAATCCCGCCGAGGATTGGGCCAATGGCAGCGCCAACGTTAAAACCGGCATCCAGCACCCCCAATATCGCTCCGATTTTACCCAAGCCAAAGGTATCACCAATCAGCGCCGCCATGGTTGGACCCACGCCACCCCAGGCGAAACCAAAAGCTAAGGCAAACAGATAGAGCATCCATAATTCCTTAGCCCAGAGCAGCCAGACCATGGCTGCTGCGTGCAGAAGGGTACAGATGATAGCCGCTGCTTTCCTTCCGATTCTGTCTGAGGCGATGCCCAGCAGCACCCTGCCCACCAGGGTAGCCCCACCCGCCAAACTGAGCAATGTTGCCGCTTCCACCGCCGAAAAGCCAATGTCCAGAGCATGGGGTACCAGGTGGGTCAAGATTAAAAATAGGCTGGCAGCAAAAAGTAAGAAGATAAATAAAACCATCCAGAAACTTCTGGTCCGCAGAGCCTCCCTTAATGATAGTCCACCCAGCAGAGTCTCCGCATCTTCAACCTTTGCTTCTCTTAAATGTTTCGCCCCATCGGGCAGAGCTCCAATTTCAGACGGGTCCCGCTTTAATAGCCGGGATAAAGGAATCACCGCCAGCCAGGCAACTATCCCGTTTACCAGATAGGCGGTACGCCAATCAAAGCGAGCAATGAGATAGGTGGCAAAAGGCGCGAAAATCAGTGGTCCCAGTCCAGCTCCGGAACTGGCGATACCCATCGCCATGCCCCGTTTCCGAGCAAACCATCTGGAGGCGGTTGACATCACCACAACGTATATGGGGCTGGTGCCCATCGCCAGTAGCAGGCTATAGGTGAAAAATAATTGCCACAGGGCATTAGTTTGGCTACTGAGCAGCAGACCCAAGCCAGTAAATATACCTAATAAGAGAAAGAGAACCCTCGGCCCATATCGGTCTACTGCCCAGCCACCCAGGATAGTAAAGACTCCGCCAAGCACCATCTGCGTGGAGAAAATCGCTGAGGTAGCTGCCCGGGTCAGGTTGAACTCACTCTCCAAGGACTTGAAGAAGACACCAAAGGAAAAGCGTATCCCCCAAATAGCCGTGCCCATAATCAGCAGGTTGGCTATTACCACCCAGCCATAAAATATCCTATCTTTAAACCCTAAAGGCGATAGCAAACATATCCTCCCTGTCAGCCAAGCAAACAAGACTATTTTGCCTGTCTAAAACTCTCCTGACTGCTGCTCGGCGGCGGTTTCTTCAATCTTACCGTATAATTCCACAAATTACCCAGAACTTCATCGAGAATAAACCCCTCCCCCTGGCATATCTTGACTGTGGTCGAGCGCCAAGGATAATCCGGGTCAGGTAAAAGCTCGGTTACCGCCAAAATTCCACCCGGTTTTAACACCCTTCTTAATTCCCGCAGCGCCCTGCCTCGGTCCGGTATTTCCTGGAGCACAGTTACCATACAGACAAGGTCAATAGATTCATCGGTAAAAGGTAAGTCATAAGCGCTAGCCTGCCTCAACTCAATATTGGTGAGCTCTTTATTTTCCGGTTGAGATAATTTGCGCTCTAATTGACGCAGCATTGCCGATTGAATATCAACGGCATAGACTTTGCCCTGCCTACCAACCGCCCGGGCAATGCAAGTGGTAAAAGCGCCGCTGCCACAACCCAGCTCCAGCACCGTCATCCCCGGTTCGATGCCGCTGCGCTCAATCACCTTAGCTGCCGGCTGGAACCAGCGCCTGAAATCGCTATCCAGAAGCCGCCCCATAAAAGATGGTGCCGGTTCACGATGAAATTTCCTGATGAGGCGAATTAAGGCAAGCACTAAAAAAATAACGCCCGAGATTATCAGGATAATTTTCAATGCGGTCATTTTTACGCCTGAATTGACTAATTATAGTTGATATTACGGATAATGAGCAATGTTCCAGCAAATCACTCCATTAACCCCGAATAGGTTTTCATGTATAATTGCGTCATAGAAGCCAAGCAATTCTTCATTAACAACTTAAGCAACGGAGAAGAAAAATGGGATTTCTAGATTGGGGATTCGCTTATTTTACTGGTTTCCTTTGGCTGGTAATCTTTCTTGTTATCGCTTGGGAGGCGGTGTGGAAGGGAATAGCCCTGTGGAGAGCAGGCAGAAAGGGACACCTTATCTGGTTTATTGCCCTGTTCATCCTTAATACCGTCGGCATACTGCCCATAATCTATATCTTTGCTTTTAGCCGGAAAGGAGAACAAACCTCCTAGTACGAACGTAAGGGATGGTCAATTGAGCATTATCATTGCCACTTATTGCGATGGACTTTAGCCGGATTATACCGATTTGCCCTGGACTTCTTTTCTGCGGGATAACCAAGAGGAATAAGGGAAAGCGGTACTATATGCTCAGGGATACCTATCATTTTCCGTATCACCGTAGCACTTCTTTCCTCCACCGGATAAATTCCCACCCAGACTGCCCCTAAACCTTTAGCGTGAGCTGCCAATAGGATGTTCTCAGTAGCTGCGGCACAATCCTGAACCCAGAAGCCAAGTCTATTGTCTACTTTTAAGTCGCCGCAAACCAAAATGGCTATGGGGGCTTCCTCAAGCATGCTTGCCCAGGGATGAACCTTGGCAATTTCGTCAAGAATCTTCCTATCGTCGATGACGACAAAATGCCACGGTTGTTTATTATGGGCTGAAGGAGCGCTCATGGCTGCTTCAAGTAGTTCTTTAACCACCTGGTCGGAGACCTTTTCCGCGGTATAACTTCTAATGCTCCGTCGTGTCAAAATAGCTTCTAAAGCCTCCATATTAAAACCTCCTATTTAATGTGTCTCAATCCTTTTATATTATAAATGGCTAGGCTGAATCAAGTTTGTTAGTTAAAGAGAACGGCTGATTTGCTCAGCTATTTCACCAAGAGCAGCAAGTTAGTCTAGCAGTTTGGGCAAGAATGAGGCTAAATCGGCGGCAGGGGTATTGACAGGCTCGAAAAAATAGTTTATGCTTGCTACTAATCCTGAATAAAAGTAAAAAGGAGGTAAGCAATGCAGGCCTATTGTGTAAAGTGCCGTGCCAAGAGGGAAATGAGAAACCCAAGACCCATCATGATGAAAAACAGAAAGCCGGCGACCCAGGGAACATGCCCCGTCTGCAACACCAAGATGTTCCGCATCGGGAAGGGCTAAGAATAGTCTTAATAAATAGCCACAATGATTTTCTAGAGGGGCTGGATAGCGGGAATAATAAAATGTCCAGCCTCTCTATTTTACCCACCGTCTGGCATAAAGCTGGTGCCCCTGTGCCAACTAACACCCGCTTATTGACGAGCCTACGTTAATTAAGCTAGACTTATCTTGTGAGTCACCGGATAGAGAAGTTGATTTTAAAGAGGGGCGAAGCCCCTCTTTAGCTATATTCACTCAGACGGAGGAGCCATGACCGCTAAGTATAACCCTCAGGAAATAGAGAAAAAATGGCAACAGAAATGGGAAGAGGATGGGCTTTATCGAGTCAGCGAGGATGACCCCCGACCAAAATGGTATGCCTTGACCATGTTCCCCTATACCTCGGGTGACCTCCATATTGGTCACTGGTATGCCATGGCACCTTCTGATGTCCATGCCCGATTCAAGCGAATGCAGGGTTATAACGTGCTGCACCCCATGGGGTTTGATGCCTTTGGCCTGCCTGCTGAGAACGCTGCTATATCTAGAGGCATTCACCCCTTCAAGTGGACCATGCAAAATGTAGCTAACATGCGCCGTCAGCTTAAGAGCATCGGTGCCATTTATGACTGGAGCCGTGAGGTGGTTACCTGCCTGCCCGAATACTATAAGTGGACAGAATGGTTCTTCCTCAAGCTCTATGAAGCTGGTCTGGCATATCGGGGAAAGGCACCGGTCAACTGGTGTCCCCGCTGCCAAACGGTTCTGGCCAACGAGCAGGTGGTCAGTGGCGGCTTCTGTGAGCGCTGCCATGCGGCGGTAACCAGGCGAGACCTGGAGCAGTGGTTTTTCCGTATCACCAAATACGCCGATGAGCTGTTGAACTTTGCTAGCATCGACTGGCCAGAGCGGATAAGAATAATGCAGACAAATTGGATCGGTAAGAGCCAGGGCACCGAGATTTCCTTCGCTCTTGACCATCCCGCAACCTTAGAAAAGGAGATTAAAGTCTTTACCACCCGTCCCGATACTACTTTTGGCGTCACCTTCATGGTTCTGGCCCCGGAGCATCCTTTGGTAGAGGTGCTGACCTCGCCCGATAAGAAAGCTGCGGTTGAGGATTACATCGCTAAATCAAGACGCCTGAGTGAAATAGAGCGCCTTTCCACAGAGAAAGAAAAGGATGGGGTATTTATCGGGGCTTACTGCATCAACCGACTTAACGGGGAAAAGGTGCCCATCTGGATTGCGGACTACGTGCTGCTAAGCTACGGCACAGGAGCAGTAATGGGGGTGCCTGCCCATGACCAGCGTGATTTTCTTTTTGCCAAGAAGTATAACCTACAAATACGGGTAGTGATAGCACCGCCAAGGTGGCAGGGTAAAGAGCTGGAAGAAGCCTATGTTGAACCAGGGGTCATGGTGAACTCAGCACAGTTCGACAGACTGCCCAGCGAGCAAGGCGTGGAAGCGATTTCTGACTTCCTAGAGAAAAGGGGTGGGGTCGCCGGACGATAAGCTACCGACTCCGTGACTGGCTTATCTCCCGTCAGCGCTACTGGGGAGCGCCCATACCCATGGTTTACTGCGCTAAGTGTGGCATTGTCCCGGTACCAGAGAAAGACCTGCCAGTGCTATTGCCGGAAGACGCCGAGTTCAAGCCTACCGGTGAATCCCCGCTGAAATACCACGAGCAGTTTGTCAACACCACTTGCCCCCGTTGCGGCGGTCCGGGCAAGCGGGAAACTGACACCATGGACACTTTTATGTGCTCCTCATGGTATTTCCTGCGCTATGCCAGTCCCCATTATAATACCGCTCCCTTTGACAGCAGCAAGGTGAAATTCTGGATGCCGGTAGACCTTTATACTGGTGGCGCAGAGCATGCTGTGATGCATCTCCTCTATTCCCGCTTCTTCACGAAGGCAATCCGAGACATGGGACTGGTTGACTTTGCTGAGCCATTTACTCGCCTGTTCAATCAGGGAGTTATTATTGCGGAAAAGCAAAAAATGAGCAAATCCCGGGGTAATGTCATTACTCCCGACCAGTACGTCACCGACCTGGGGGCTGATGCGGTTCGTGCCTACCTTATGTTCCTGGCACCCTGGGAACAGGGTGGTGAGTGGAATGATAGCGGCATCAGCGGCATAAGCCGCTGGCTTAACCGAGTATGGCAGCTGGTTCTGGAAAGATACCGCCAGGGCAGGAAGATTGCTCCGGAGGTCAGGAAAAAAGCAGAGCGGGAGCTAACCCGCTTTACCCACCAGACAATCAGGAGAGTGACCGAGGACCTGGAGAGGCTTCATTTCAATACCATGATAGCTGCACTTATGGAGTTGACTAACTACCTCATCAAGGTGAAAGAAACGCAAGCCGTTGCCTCCTCAGTCTGGAAAGAATCGATAAACATCTTGCTCCGGCTCCTGGCACCCAGCCTACCTCATCTGGCTGAGGAGCTATGGCAGCAGACCGGACATGATTACAGCATTCACAACCAAAGCTGGCCGCAATGGGATGAGGAGCTTGCCAGGGACGAACAGATTACCCTGGTTGTTCAGGTGAATGGTAAATTGCGTGACCGCATCAGCGCTCCCGTGTCGCTCACTGAGGCTGAAGCCAGGCAGCTTGTTTTACAGAGCCAGAAGGTGAAACCTTACCTTGCTGGCAAGGAGGTCATCAAAATTATCTATGTCCCGGACAAGCTGGTCAATTTAGTCGTTCGCTGAAAATAAACAGAATGGAGACCATGAAGATAGCCTTTATAGGTGGCGGGGCAATGGGGGAAGCCATGCTTTCCGCGATTCTGAACAAGGGGCTAAGCATTCCTGAGAACGTCCGGGTTAGTGATGTTAAGGAGGAACGCCGTCAGCTCCTCAAGCACAGGTATCAGGTGACCGTGACGGCGGACAATCGAGAAGCCGCTGAGAAAGGTGATATCGTCGTCCTGGCTATCAAACCCCAGAATCTGGCTGAGGTAATGCCCGGGCTCTGCGGTCAGCTTAAGCCAAATCAGCTTGTCCTGTCCATCATCGCTGGTGCCAGAATTAACACTTTATGTCAAGGACTTGACCACAGGCGCATTGTTCGGGCAATGCCCAATACCCCAGCCCAGATTGGTGAGGGCATCAGCGTCTGGACAGCTACCCCTGAGGTAACCAAGCAGCAAAAGAAACGGGCAAGCTCAATCCTGAGTACTATGGGTAAAGAAATCTACGTTGACGATGAAAAATACCTTGATATGGCAACCGCGGTAAGTGGTAGCGGGCCAGCCTATTTCTTTCTCTTTATCGAGTCCTTAATTGATGCTGCCGTAGAGATTGGTCTTTCTCCCGATGTAGCTGAGGAACTGGTGCTCCAGACAATGCTTGGCTCAGGTCATTTACTCCAGAAATCAGGCAAATCGCCTGCCGAACTGCGCCAAATGGTCACCTCTCCCGGCGGGACCACGGCTGCTGCCCTGCTCCAGTTTGAAAAAGGCGGCTTCAGCGACCTAGTCCAAAAAGCGATAACCGCCGCCTATAACCAAGCCAAAGAACTGGGGCGATAAGCGAAGTGGCAGCTCGGCTTAACTCCGATGGTTGCCGTCTGGAAAGAGAGTTCCCTGCCCTTCTGGAAAGGCGGGAAAAAGAACGCAAGAAAAACAAGCTACCGGTAAAGTGAACCGTAAGGAATAAGCGATGATTCCCTGGGGAGGCTTTAGAATGAGAAGACAGCGAATAATAATTGCTTGGTTAGTGAGCCTGAGTTTAATCAGCCTTACCGCTTGCAATCCGCTCGGCGACAGAGGGGAAACCACCGAGCAATCAGTGGCAGTCGTCAGGGGTGATTTAATGGTTAGTGTCAGTGGCAGCGGTAACATCGAAGCTTCTCGTGAGTCGAGATTGAGCTTCGGCAGTGGCGGTCGAATCGAGAGGATATATGTCGAGGAGGGTGACACGGTCAGTAAGGGTGAGGTGTTAGCCGAGCTTGATACCGATTCATTGGAACTAGCCAAAACTCAAGCTGAAGTAGCCCTCACCCAGGCACAGCTAGCCCTGACTCAGGCCCAATTAAGCCAGCAGACTGCCGAATATGAACTGAAAAACATCCGAGACACCAGGGAGACACTGGAGCTGGCTCTATTTGAAGCCCAGATAGACACCAGAACGGCGAAACATCACCTGGACGAAACCAGAGACATCTATACCTGGCCTGATATTGAAACAGCTCAGAGCGACGTAGATGATGCCAAAGCTTTTCTGCAATATACCCTAGATATGGGCTTGCCGGAAGCTACGGTGAGGTATGCCCAGGCAAGGCTCGATGCAGCTCAAGCCAAATTAGATGCCATGATTCAAAGCTATGACACCGAGGAAGTAGCTATCGCCAAATTGCAGCTAGAGGCGGCAGAGATGGCGGAGGCGCAAGCTCAGAAAAACCTCGATGGACTGGATGAGGATATCGCCATGAAGGAACTGCAGGTAGCAGCAGCGAAAGAATCGGTGAAGAATGCCTCACAGTCTGTAGAGTTAGCCCGTGAATCTTTAGCCCAGACGCAGAAGGAACTAGAAGAAGCCATCATCATCGCCCCCATTGATGGAGTAGTGACTGAAGTCAGTGCTGAGGAAGGGGATATTATCCCTTCACCGACCATGTCACCCAAACCTATCGTTCATTTGATTGACCTTGGCAGCATGGAGCTAGTTGTGGAAGTGGACGAGATAGACATACCATCGGTAAATCTGGGTCAGGAAGCCATTATTGAACTGGATGCACTCCCCGATGTCAAGCTTATGGGCACGGTTACCACCATTTACCCGTTGCCAATCGAGGTCGGTGGCGTGGTGGTTTATAACGTCAAAATAAATTTTGATGTTCCTGAGAGCCTTGGCATAAAGGTCGGCATGAGTGCCTCGGCGGATATCATCCTCGCCAAACGGAGCAACGTCCTGCTGGTGCCGAACCGAGCTATTGAAAAGGACGAGGAAGGTAAGACCATAGTTAGGGTCGTGGTAAATAGGCAAATAGAGGAAAGACCGGTAGTCATCGGAATCAGCGATGGCTTTAATACCGAGGTCATCAGCGGGCTTAGTGAGGGTGAGACGGTGTTAACCGAAGTCCGAGTTAAATCACCTTCAACGGGATTATTCTAACCGAGGAAAGGAACAAAGGATAGAGGCATGATTGAGCTAGAAAACATTACCAAGATTTACCGGATGGGCAAAATAGAGGTTCCTGGCCTCAGGGGGGTAACTCTCAGTATTAAAGAGGGAGAAATGGTGGCTCTCGTTGGTCCCTCGGGCTCCGGCAAGTCGACACTGATGAACATCATTGGCTTTCTGGATAAAGCTACTTTAGGTAGATATACCCTTGAGGGAATTGATGTCAGCCGATTTAACGACAATAAGTTAGCGGAACTGAGAAATAAGAAAATTGGCTTTGTTTTTCAGACTTTTAATCTTTTGCCCCGCACCAGTGCTTTGTCCAATGTCGAGCTACCGCTTATCTATAGTGGCGGTGGCGTTCGAAAGCGCCAGCGGGCGCTGGAAGCCTTAGAGCGAGTTGGCTTGGCAGCACGAGCCAACCATAAACCCACCGAGCTCTCAGGCGGCGAGCAACAGCGGGTGGCTATCGCCCGAGCGCTGGTGAATAACCCAGCGGTCATTCTGGCTGATGAACCTACCGGAAATCTGGATAGTGCCTCTACTGCTGAGATTATCTCTATTTTTTGTCAACTTAACCGGGAAGGCATTACCATCGTCATCGTCACCCACGAGCCAGATGTCGCCTCTCAGTCCCAGCGCATTGTCCGGCTGTTTGACGGGAAGGTTGTCAGTGACGAAAAAGTGACCGGCAACAAGGCGGTCACGAAGAGAAAAAACAATGAATAATAATGCCGCAGAATTTTACTGGTGGGAGATGAGGCGTGAAATTTGTTGATTCTTTCATCATTGCCCTAAGGTCACTCTTAGCCAACAAGCTGCGTTCCTCGCTAACCATGCTTGGCGTCATCATCGGGGTGGGTTCCGTAATCACCCTAGTGTCAGTGGGCAGGGGAGCTGAAGCCACCATTACCTCCGCCTATGAGCAGCTGGGCACCAATTTACTCCAGGTAATGCCCCGTAATCCAGAAGTGGAGGGGGGATTCAGCCTATCTCCAGCATATGCACCACCCACCCTTACCATGGACGATGCCCGGGCTCTGGAGCGTGTCCGCTACGTGGAAAAAGTCATCCCGATAAATGAGAATTTCATTACCGTAACCGCTGATGGTGAAAGCAAAAGCGGACTGCTCCACGGGGCTACTCCCGAATATTTAGAAGTGCTGAAATACTCGATAGCTTCCGGTCAGTTTTTTACCGACCAGCATGTGGCGCAACGAGCTAACGTGGTGGTATTGGGTGATAAAGTCGCCTCTGAGTTGTTTGGCTCTGAAGACCCGGTTGGTAAGCAGGCCAAATTGAAAAAGCAGCGCTTCACCGTCATTGGTGTTCTTGAGCCCAAAGGTAGCGCGTTCTTCGGGGTCAGCCTTGATGATATTGTCGTCGTGCCCATAACTACCTACCAGACCAGGTTATTCCCGCAGAAAACTGCCACCGGTGAAGACGCTGTCGCCTCAATCAGCCTCAGGGTAGCCAGCACGGAACTGATGGACGAGGTAACCGAGGAGGTAGAAGATATCTTACGGAGACGGCATCGGCTGGAAGCCGATGATAAGGATGATTTCGCTGTCGTCAGCCCAGAGCAGGTACTGAACATCGTTGGTCAGGTAACCACCATCTTTTCCATCTTTCTGGGCGCCATTGCCAGCATCTCGCTGCTGGTGGGCAGCATTGGCATTATGAACATCATGCTGGTCTCAGTAACTGAGCGCACCCGGGAGATTGGTATTCGCAAAGCAGTTGGCGCTAAACGGCGGGATATTCTGTTCCAATTTTTGCTCGAGGCTGCAGCATTGAGCTTTGCCGGGGGTGGCATCGGGATTTCTGGCGGATGGCTGCTTTCTTATGTCATTTCTCAGATTGACCTTGGCGGCTTTAAGCTGGCAGCGGCGGTATCTCCAGACATTGTGCTTCTAGCTTTCTTGTTCTCGGTCTTTGTTGGACTTGTCTCCGGTATCTACCCGGCAATGCGAGCCGCCAGACTGAACCCGATCGATGCCTTACGCTACGAATAAGGCAAATATGGTAAAATAAGATACGTGAAAATATAGTCTCCAAATGAAAATCTGAGGAGTTGAGTTAACCGAACATGAACTGGCTTGACCTCATTATTATCGTGCTTCTGGCTATTTCCACCCTAATGGGACTGAGAACCGGCATTATCAAGACAGTTTTATCTCTGGCTGGGGTAATCGTTGGGGTCATCCTGGCGGGGCGCTTTTACCTTGTCCTCTCTGAGCAGCTCACCTTTATTCCACAGGAAAATGTAGCCAGAATCGCTGCCTTTGCCATCATCCTCATCGGAATAATGCTGGTTGCCGGGATACTGGCTTCAGTGCTGAAATGGCTGACCTCAATAGTGATGTTGGGTTGGGTGAACCGCCTTGGCGGTGCCCTCTTTGGCTTGGTAATGGGAGCCATCGTATGCAGCGCTTTGCTCGCTATTTGGGCTAAGTTCCTGGGCAGTGAGGGAACAATTAATGAATCAGGACTAGCCATCCTGTTGTTAGACCGCTTCCCTATGGTGTTAGCCCTGCTGCCGGAAGAATTTGACGCCGTGCGTTCTTTTTTCCAGTAACCAGAATAAGAAATGATTAACTTTCAAATTGAAGTGTCATTAGGTGACGGCTGGAGTTTCCCCCGGATGTAGCTTCTTCCATCTTGCGAGCAATTGTTCCCTGGTCTCTTTATGCGCTGGGTCAGGCACGCAAGAATCAACAGGGCAAACCTCAACACACCGCGAAGATTCAAAGGAACCGACACACTCAGTGCATCTATTAGGGTCGATTATGTAGATTGTTTCCCCTTCACTGATGGCTTTGTTGGGGCACTCGGGTTCACAAGCACCACAGCTAATGCATTCCTCAGTGATCTTGTACGCCATAAATTTACCTCCTGCTTCTTTTAAAGAATTGAATTTCAGGGAAAGTGCCTCCTTTACGGAAAGGAGTTACTTCTTGCCATGAACTTTCTTTCTTAAAGCCTCAGCCACATGCTCAGGGACAAGGTCGCTAATGTTACCATCGAGGCGAGCAACCTCCTTGAGCAGGCTGGAACTAAGGAACTGATACTCTTGACTTGCCATGAGGCAAAGCAGGTCCAGTTCCGGGGCTAACTTTCGATTCATCAATGCCATTTCAAATTCCTTCTCAAAGTCAGCGGTCATTCTTAGTCCACGAATCATGACCTGTGCCTTCTCTTTCTGGGCAAAATCAACGATAAGCCCGCTAAAAGCTTTCACCTCAACATTAGGTAAATGGGCTACTGCCCGTTTGACCAGGTCCACCCTTTCCTCGGTGGTAAAGACTAGGTGCTTATTCGATTTCTCATAGACCCCGATGATTATCTTATCAAAAAGCCTGCTGGCCCTGGTAACAATGTCCAGATGACCATTAGTTATGGGGTCAAAAGTGCCCGGGTAAACCGCAACGGTCAAGGTTTAACCTCCTTCTTGTATACGGCAATACAACTATCGCCATGGCGATGTTCTTTAATGAGCTTTAAGGTAGCGTAAGCTGAATCGAGAGAAAGACGAGGAGAATGCGTTACCACTAATATTGAATTTACCCCAACCAGCTTTGAATTTGCCAGTTGCGCTACCAAGTTCCCAATAGACGAATCAGAATAGGGTGGGTCAATCACTATAATGCTGTACTCCTTATCCAGAAAGGAAAGAGCTTTAGCCACACTGCAACAATAAACATGAGCCTGTGCGGCAAAGCCTGTTTTTTCCAAATTTTGTTTAATTATAGCACAACACCGCGGTTCACGTTCAACAAAGTCAGCCCAGCCAGCACCCCGGCTCAAAGCCTCAATGCCCAAGGCACCACTACCGGAAAATAAATCAAGCACCTGCGCCCAATCGTCAGTGAGGTTTTCTAAAATGGAAAAAATCGCTCCTCGGACTAAATCTGTCGCTGGTCGAGTAGCGGTATTCTTTGGTACTTTAAGCCGGTGCCCTTTCGCCCTGCCTGCAATAACTCGCATCCTTAACCTAAAAATAACTTCCTGGTAAAAATCTACAGAAGGCAAGAAAAACCAGCAATACTAGGATAACCGCTGGAGAGGGAATTGTCAACAAAAGCGCCGGCCTAACTTTTGGCAAACGGAATTGACGAACTGCTCGCCTGGGAACTCAATAACCTAAAAATCCGCCCAAGCAAAAGCATCAGAGGCAAACCACAGCGCCGGCAAAACTCATACCAAAGAAGAGCCTGCACAATCCCCTCCTTGTTACAGTATAGCCACTAGCAGGCTTTATACGTTGCCTGCCTTCTTCCACTTTGTCCGTTTGCCGCTACATCAAATGCCACACTGATATGTCCCCACCAACCGCCTTAGCCCTTACCCCCATAGCCACACCCTACGAGCGACCTTCCAGCCTCCAGATGCTTCAGCTAGCCATCTCCAATCTAAAAAGATTGCTACCTTGGATAATCTTTTACCGTCTGCGCTCCGTGACTGGAGTCATCAAAGGTGGCTGAACGGGCTTGCCGGTCGGAGTTATTGCCTGGCGCCGATGGCTGATAAGCGGGCGACGCAGGAATGAGGGAACATCAAGTTCATCCTCGCTCTTGATGCCTCTGAGCAGTTGCGTCAGTTCATCTTCCTGACCTGCCCCGGTCAGTCCTAGCTTGGCAACGAATCCGGTAGCAATTAGCGTGATCTTAACTTCATTTTCCATAGTAGCGTCATGAGCCACGCCGAAGATGATGTTCGCTTCAGGGTCAACCGCCTGCTTGATGACTTCAGCAGCCTCATTTACCTCAAACAGGGTAAGGCTACTGCCACCAACGACATTGAAGAGCACCCCCTTCGACCCAGTGATGGAAACATCCAGTAGCGGGCTGGCAAGGGCTTGCTTGGCAGCCTCAATCGCCCGGTTCTGACCCGACCCGGTACCAATGGACATCCAGGCTGGACCAGCATCCTTCATAATGGCTTTAATATCGGCAAAGTCAAGGTTAATCAGCCCAGGAATAGTTATAACCTCGGCAATCGCCTGAACGCCGTGTCTCAGCACATCATCAGCCATCTTGAAGGCACTATCCACGCCTGTCTTCTGGTCGCAGAGGGCAAGTAATCGGTCATTGGGGATAATGATAAGGGTATCAACTTTGCCCATCAGACGGGTAATGCCCTCATTGGCTACCTGCGCGCGGTGAACTCCTTCAAAGCTGAACGGTTTGGTTACCACAGCAATGGTCAGAGCACCACTTTGTTTGGCTATTTCAGCTACGACTGGTGCTGCCCCGGTGCCGGTACCGCCACCCATGCCAGCGGTGATAAATATCATGTCAGCCCCGGAAATAAGTTCTTTAAGTTCATCGCGGTTTTCCTCAGCTGCCCGCTGACCCATATTATGGTCACCACCGACACCCAATCCCTTGGTCAGTTTTTCGCCGAGCTGTACGCGGACTGGGGCTTCGGTAATGGACAGAGCTTGGGCATCAGTATTCATAGCAATAAATTCCACGCCCTGAATTCCTTCTCTGACCATGCGAGTTATGGCATTGCTGCCACCACCGCCGAGGCCAAGCACCTTAATTTTGGCTGGATTAGCCACAAAACTTGTTTTTGCCATCTTCCTCCTCCTTTACTTACTCATTTATGGAAGATTTTTGCCTTTTCTAGCGGAACAGACCCCTGAGCCGGAAAGCTAAACGCCGTATCGCGCCACTAAGGCTCCAGGGTTGCCAGTTCTGGCTACCTTCATGTTTTGCTCCCCACAGCATCAAGCCAACACCAGTGGCATAAGCCGGGTCATAAAGAGTATCGCCAATGCCTTCCAAATTACTGGGGGAACCCACCCTGACCGGGAGCTGCAGTACCTCACGCCCAAGCGTAGCGATGCCAGCCAGATTAGAGCTGCCGCCGGTAAGTACCAGACCAGCCGGAACCAGTGTTTCATATTCGGAGCTGGGCAACTCAAGCAAGATAAGCTTCAGTATTTCCTCAACTCGAGCCCGGATAATATCACACAGGTCCTGATAGGAGACACCATGCCCATCTTGTGAGACGGCGGTAGCGGTTTCTCCCCTACCTTCGTAAACTGGCATTACGCTACCATACCGCTTCTTCATTTCCTCAGCGACATCGAAGGGCAGCCCCAGACCGATGGAGACATCCCGGGTAAGCTGATAACCGGCTACTGGTATGACTGAGGTATGCCAGATACTGCCCTCTCTAAAAACAGCAATATCGGTTGTCCCGCCGCCAATATCAGCCAAGATAACGCCGATGTCCTTTTCATCTTCGGTCAATACCGCCTCGCTGCTCGCCAAAGGCTCCAGGACAAGGTCTTCAATATCGATGCCAATGCTACGAATACACTTGACCAGGTTCTGGATAGAAGTTACCGCAGCAGTAATGACATGAGTCTCCACATCGAGCCGGAAACCGTGCATCCCTACCGGATTTTTTACTCCGGGCTGACCATCAACTGCATAAGACCTGGGAATAACATGAAGTAGTCTTCTCTCGCTGGGGACTTTGATACTCTGGGCAGCAGTAAGAACACGCTTCAAGTCATCAGAACGCACTACACGGTCATTTCGTGTAATGGCCACTACTCCCCGATTGTTCAGTGAGGAGATATGTCTCCCGGTGACGCCAACATAGGCTGCATCTATCTTATAGTTGCTAGTCTGTTCCGCTTTTCTCACTGACTCACGAATTGACTCTCTGGCTTCGTTGATATTGACCACCAAGCCTTTGTGCAGACCAACAGATGGGTTGACGCCAACACCAACAACTCGCAGCCTACCACCATCACTGATGTCAGCAACAATCGTGCAGACCTTGGTGGTACCAACATCAATCGCCGCTATAGTCCGATTTTTCATCTAACCTCCTCCTTTAAGAAGTCTTGACCTTTCTCCATTCCGCCATTTCACATCTTAAATACCTCCTTTTTCATAATCTAAGATTATTAGGTCAGTCTAGGAGAAAGAGAGAAGATGAGCTTAATCTTTTCCAGCAAATCTGACCTCCGCCAAGCACCAACCTTTGTTTCGGCTAAGATACTCCACACCTCATCTGGTTTATAGAAATCGGCTTGAGCCATAACGTGCTCCACTAACTTCACCTTCAAGTCAGCTAGCGTCGTGACTGACTCATTATTCCTCAAATCACCAATTCTGGTTACCTGTTTCATCTGATTCCCTTCCCTAAATCCCATCTCTTTTTTATTTAATTTACTCTTCTAGGCTGCTAAGAAGACCATCTCAAGCTTTTTCAACAAAACCGGCTTTCTCCAGGCTCTAGTTTCAGCTTTGGCTAAAAAGCTGGTCACCTCAGCGGTCGCATAGCCATCATCTTGATTAACAAGGCGCTCCGCCGCTCTCAACCTGGCACTACGACTGCGCGGATTAAGTCGGAGCTCCGCTTCAGAAGGAGTAATCACTCGCCTATTGATCAACTTCAAACGAGGTTTACGTCCACAAACACAGACCGGGGCATCAGGAGGACAGATGCAGCCCCTGGCTTCTTGCTGCATGAACCGCTTTACAATGCGGTCTTCAAGGGAATGATAGCTAATGACCACCAGCCTGCCTTCAAAACCGAGGAACTCAATGGTTTGCTTTAACGCCGTTTCCAGGTTTTCCAGTTCCCGATTAACCACGATTCTCAACGCCTGAAAGGTTTTGGTTGCGGGATGAATTCTACCTCGCCTCCTGCCCACCGCTCGCTCTACCGTCCAAGCTAAATGAAGGGTAGACCTGATGGGACGTTCGCGCAAAATATATTGCGCAATGCGGCGGCTATGACTTTCTTCACCATAGGTCCTTATCAGGTGAGACAGTTCTGCCTCAGATGAATTATTAACGATATCGGCTGCGGTAGTATCCTGGCTGGGGTTAAACCGCATATCTAAAGGCGCATCATGCTGAAAGCTAAAGCCACGACCATTCCCATTCAGTTGAAGAGAGGAGAGACCAAGGTCAAACAAGATGCCATGTACCGGAAAGAAATCATACTTAATGCAGATAGCCTGTAAATTAGCGAAGTTTTCATTAACCAGGAGAATGGCTTTGCGGTAGGCTTCAAGCTTTGCTCTGGCGGCTTTTATCGCCTCCGGGTCAGCATCAATACCTAATAATTGCCCACCGGGAGAACTACGCTCCAAAATAGCCAGAGCATGCCCACCTCCATCTACGGTGCAATCAATGTAGCGCCCACCGGGTTGGACCGCCAGCGCTTTCATCGTTTCTTCGAGCAAAACCGGGACATGGCTAGAGGTTGCTAACTTCGGACTCATTAGTGCCTCTCTAAGCTTTCAATGATTTGCCAGGCTTGTTTCAAGCTGTTCACCTTCTCTTCTTCCCAGAGAGCCTGGTCCCAGATTTCAAGATAGGTATTGGCTCCAGCGATTACCACATCTTCAACAATCTCAGCATGTTCGCGAAGCGGTACGGGAAGGGCAACCCTGCCCTGACCATCCATGGTGACATTAAAAGCCATAGCAAAAATCGCCCGATTCAGCTTCCTCAGTTTGTCCCGCGACAGCGGGCCACCGGTAAGGGTGCCCGCCAGTTTTCTCCATTCAACTAACGGGTAGACATTAATGCACTTTTCCGCTCCGGGAAATAAGACCACCCCATCTTTCAGTTCTCTTCGGAACCGGGGCGGTACCGGCATCCGACCCTTTTCGTCAATCTTATAGTTAAATTCACCGTAAAACATTGGCTCACCCTTGGTTAATTAACCACAATTCCCCACTTTTTACCACTTTCCGCCATTTTATAACACGAATATCCCCCTTTGTCAAGTCCTTTAGCACAATTTTGTCGAAATTTTTGAAAAAATCTAGAGACTTTAGTAACCCCCCTTTTATCCCTCTCCCCCTTGGGAAGAGGACAGGGAAGAGATTCCAGAGAGGGGACGAAGTCCTCTCTTA
>CAZUSN010000011.1:0-11783 GCA_964623035.1 uncultured Dehalococcoidaceae bacterium
CGGCAATCATGTCTTCAATACCACTCGAGGCAAACGAGAGCGCATCGGGCGACTGCTCCTAATGCATGCCAATCACCGTGAGGAGGTGGATGAAGCCGATACCGGAAGCATTGTCGCTACCTTAGGTCTCAAGGATACTTTTACCGGTGATACTTTATGCGATATAGCGCAGCCGGTGCTCCTTGAATCTATCCGCTTTCCTGAGCCGGTGCTTTCTATCTCCATCGAGCCAAAAACAAGGGCAGACCAAGACAAAATGGGAGAAGCCTTACAAAAGTTGACTGAGGAAGACCCCACCTTTAAGGTAACTTACAATGAAGAGACCGGACAAACCATTATCTCCGGTATGGGTGAGCTTCACCTGGAAGTTCTCATCACCCGGTTAATCAGAGAATTTGGGGTTAGCGCTAAGGTAGGCAAACCGCGGGTCGCCTATAAAGAAACGATTACCGCACCGGTGCAAGCGGAAGGGAAATTTATTCGGCAAAGCGGCGGACATGGTCAATATGGGCATGTCTGGCTGGCGCTTGAACCTTTAAAACGTGGCGGTGGCCTTCAGTTTGTCGACCGGATTAAAGGTGGTGTGTTACCCAAGCAATATGTTCCCGCCGTTGCGGCTGGCATTAAAGAGGCAATCGAAACCGGGGTATTGGCGGGCTATCCCATAGTTGATATTAAAGCCACCCTTTATGATGGCAGTTATCATGAGGTTGATTCCTCCGAACTATCTTTCAAGATGGCTGCCTCCATGGCATTAAGAGAAGGCGTTAAGAAAGCCAAACCAATCCTTCTGGAGCCAATTATGAGACTTGAAGTGGTGACACCAGAACAATTTATGGGTGATATCATCAGTGACCTCAATTCCAAAAGGGGGCACATTGAGCATATTGAAACTCAGGGTGAAATGTACGTTATTCATTGTTTTATACCATTGGCGGAGACCTTTGGTTACGCCACCAGGCTCAGGTCTCTCACCCAGGGTCGAGCAACTCATTCTCTGGAATTTTACCAGTATCGGGAGCTACCTGCGGAATTGAGCCAAGAAATCACGGAACAGGCGGTAGGTAAAAAATAATGGCTAAACAGAAGATTCGCATCAAGCTTAAGGGTTTTGACCACAGGGTAGTTGACCAATCGGCCAGTCAGATTGTCGATGCCGTGGAGCGTACCGGGGCAGTGGTGGTTGGACCAGTACCATTGCCCACCCATATTGAGAAATTCAGCGTCATACGCTCTACATTTATCGATAAAGACTCACAGGAGCAGTTTGAGATTCGAACCCATAAGCGTATCATTGATATTATCGAAACGACCTCAAAAACTATTGACGCTCTTACCAAATTGAACATACCCTCAGGGGTGGAAATAGATATTAAGTTATAAAATGCGCTAAGCGAGTAACCATATGGTTCAAGGGATTATTGGCAAAAAAATCGGCATGTCTCAGGTATTTCGGGATGATGGCACCATGGCTGCGGTGACCGCCATTGAGGCTGGACCATGCACGATAACCCAAGTGAAGACCGCAGACAAAGATGGCTACAATGCCATTCAGCTTGGCTTTGGTGGCGCCAAACGAATTAAGTCTCCGCAGCGCGGACATCTCAAGGAACTTGGGCAATTTAAGTATCTCCGAGAATTCAGGCTAGATGACATCAAAGAAGTTGCCGTGGGGCAGAAGATTGATGTTAGCCTGTTTCAAGCCGGTGACCTGGTTGATATTACGGGAATTTCCAAGGGAAAGGGCTTTGCCGGGGTAGTCAAACGCCATCACTTCGCTGGCGGACCCAAAACACAAGGGCAATCTGACCGGCACCGTGCCCCTGGCTCCGTCGGCGCTAGTGCCCATCCCGGCAGGGTAATCAAAGGACAACGCATGGGCGGACACATGGGTGACCAGCAGGTGACAGCGCGTAACCTGGAAGTTTTTGAAGCTGACCCAGCCCGTAATCTGTTGCTAGTTAAAGGGGCTGTCCCAGGAAGCCAGAATGGTTTATTGCTCATCAAAAAATCAGGGAAGGGGAAGTAAAAAGTGCGTATTTCAGTCTATAGCCCTGCTGGAGAAGTGGTTGACCAGATTGAAATAAGTGACCATATTTTCAGTGTGCCTTTTAATGAGGGCGTGGTACATCAGGCAATGGTACAGCAGCAGGCAAATGCCCGTCAGGGCACAGCTTCAACTAAGACCAGAGGCGAAGTTACCGGTAGCGGTCGAAAATTATACCGTCAGAAGCACACTGGTTTGTCTCGGGCAGGTAGCCTGCGTTCGCCACTGCGTCGGAAAGGTGGTGTTGTTTTCGGTCCAAAACCGAGAAGCTACCGACAGGACATGCCCAAAAAGATGCGCCAATTAGCCTTAAGATGTGTCCTCTCCGCGAAGGTCAAGGATGAAGAGTTAAAGGTCTTAGCCGAACTGAAATTCGAGGAGCCAAAGACGAAAAAAATGGTCGAGGTTTTGCAGGCTCTGGGGGTGGATTCATCAGCGCTGGTTATTACCCCTGAATCAGAGGAAAATATCATTAAATCGGCGCGCAACCTGCCGGGAATCAAAACCATGCCCGCAAATCTATTAAATGTGCTTGACATCCTCTCCTATAAGATGCTATTGATGACAGTATCGGCAGTGCGCAAAGTGGAACAGCTGTGGGGGGAGAAATCGACTCAAGAGGTGAAGCATGCACCGGTATGAGATACTGCGCCGTCCTTTAATCACAGAGAAAAATACCATAATGCAAGCGCAAAATAAATACGCCTTTGAGGTAGCTAAAGAGGCAAACAAGCCTCAGATTAAGCAGGCGGTGGAAAAAGCCTTTAAGGTCAAGGTGACTGAAGTTAATATCACCAAGGTATCTGGCAAGACACGGAGGGTGGGCAGACGACTGGTACAAACTCCACCCTGGAAAAAGGCGATTGTTACCCTCCAGCCAGGGAATAAAATAGAATTCTTTGAAGGTGTTTAGACTTGATAAAGGGGGATGCTGAGTGGCAATAAAGACATATCGTCCAACCTCACCCGGTCGGCGGGCGATGAGCGGCTTTACCTTTGAAGAAATAACTAAAGATACGCCGGAGAAATCACTGCTCGTCCCGATGAAGAAGCAAGCTGGACGGAACAATCGGGGAATAATAACGGTTCGCCATCGAGGTGGTGGTGCGAAGCGAAAGCTCCGCATCATTGACTTCAAGCGGGATAAGCTTGGTGTTCCGGGCAGAGTGGCAGCGATTGAATATGACCCTAACCGCTCGGCACGTATCGCTCTTATTCACTATGCTGATGGAGAAAAACGCTATATTCTCGCCCCGATAGGACTTAATATCGGGGATATGGTAATGTCGGGCAGTGATGCCGAGATAAAGCCGGGTAATACACTACCTCTGAAGCTAATTCCAGCCGGCACCTTAATCCATAATATTGAGCTAGAGAAAGGAAAAGGCGGGCAACTGGTGCGGAGCGCCGGGTCAGCGGCACAGCTAATGGCTAAGGAAGGTGAATATGCCCTGGTTCGATTAGCCTCCGGGGAGATGCGGCGTATTCGCGGCGAGTGCCTGGCTACCATTGGACAGGTGGGGAACATTGACCACCAAAATATTGTGCTGGGCAAAGCAGGACGCAAAAGATTAATGGGCTGGCGACCCACCGTGAGGGGCGGAGCGATGACGCCACGCGACCATCCGCATGGCGGTGGCTCGGGCAAAAGCCCGATAGGCTTATCGGGACCGAAAACGCCATGGGGCAAACCAACTCGTGGTTACCGCACCCGCAAGCCAAAACCTTCCGATAAGTTGATTGTTAAGCGCAGAAAGGGTAAATAGGGTTAAGCCATGTCAAGGTCAACCAAGAAAGGACCATTCATTGATGCTAAGCTGCTCAAAAAAGTAGAGGCAGTTATCAAATCCGGCCAGAAGGCAGTAATCAAAACCTGGTCACGCTCTTCAACCATCCTGCCCCAGATGGTAGGGCTGACCATTGGTGTGCATGATGGGCGGCGACATGTGCCGATATTCATCACCGAAAACATGGTGGGGCATAGATTGGGTGAGTTTGCCCTGACCCGAACCTTTAGAGGGCACACTGCCAAGTCGGAAAGAGCTACTCAGGTGAAGACAGAGTAGTTGCTTATTTACTGATAGGTTATGAAATGGAAGTAAAAGCTATAGTTAAGGATACGGGAATCTCAGCCCGCAAGGTGCGTCCATTGATAAATATGGTACGTGGTAAGAAGGTGGACGAGGCATTGACCGTGCTTCGCTTTACCCCGTCGCCGAATGCCCGCATTGTGGCTAAGGTGATTAAGTCAGCCGCGGCTAATGCGGAAAATAATTTTCAGATGTCACCTTCGGAGTTAAAGATTGTGAGCATCTTTGCCGACGAAGCGCAAACTATGAAGAGGCATCTGGCCCAGGCTCGAGGGCGAATAAGCCCCATCCTGAGACGTTCCAGCCATATTACCGTTATCGTTGCTGGTAAGGAGGAATAATTGGGTCGCAAAGTTCATCCCGTAGGCTTCAGACTTGGTATTATACAGGATTGGCAGGCAAAGTGGTATGCTGATGAGCATTACGCTGAATCCCTCCGCGAAGACCTTAAGCTTCGGCAGGCGATTCAGTCTAAATATGCCGATGCGTCAATCTCTCTGATAGAGATTGACCGCCAAGCAAAGGAAATATCGGTAACCATTCATACTGCCCGACCGGGTATCGTCATTGGGCGAGGAGGACAGCGAGTTGACGAACTCAGTTCTCAGCTTGAAAAACTTGTGGGCAAGAGAGTTAGATTGAATATCCAGGAAATCCGACAGCCTGAACTTGATGCCAATTTGGTCGCCAGAACAATAGCGGAACAGATTCAGCGCCGCATTGCCTACCGGAGGGCGATGAAACAGGCGATTTTCCGCACCCTTCAGGCTGGAGCGAAAGGTATAAGAGTCGGTTGTGCCGGTAGATTGGGTGATGCTGAGATAGCACGCCGTCAGACAATGCATGAGGGACAGGTCCCTCTGCATACTCTGCGTGCTGATATTGATTATGGTTTTACTGAGGCACACACCACCTTAGGGCGGATTGGGGTAAAAGTCTGGATTTATAAAGGTCAGGTCCTCCCCGAACCTAAGAAAGTGGAAGCCGAGGAAATGCCCGCTGAGCTGGCAGTGAGTGCCGGTGTAGAGGCAGAACTCCCTGCGGTCGTTGAGGTAGCGCCAACTGAGCCGGTGGCAGCGGAAGTTGCCAAAGAAGTGACCGAGGTAAAGGCTGAAGAAAAACCAGCGGAACCAGTGACCAGGAGAAGAAGAGCCAAGGCAGCAATCGCCGCCGAACCGGAGGAGAAATTGGAGAAACCAGCAGTCGCAAAAGCTCCCGAAGTTGAAGAGAAGCCAGCTAAACCAGTGGCAAGAAGAAGAAAGGCGGCTGTCTCCGCTGAGCAAAAGGAGAAGCCAAAAGCAGCCGCCGTCAAGGCGACTGCCAAAGGAAAGGCCGAAGTAAAAGCTAAAAAAGAGCCAGCCAAACCGGCAAAGAAGAGAAGCAAGAAGGCGACAGCCGCTGAGGATATAACTGCCAAGCCAGAAGCTTCCACCCTAACAAAGAAAGAGGAGAAAGATGCTGCAACCTAAACGGGTAAAATATCGCAAGATGCATAAGGGACACCGCCGGGGTAAAGCCCAGGCGGGTAACACCACCGTTTTTGGTGATTATGGTCTGCAAGCTCTAGAATCTGCCTGGGTCACCAGTGAGCAGATTGAAGCGGCGCGGCGTGCCATCACCCGTTACATTCGCCGCGGTGGGAAGGTCTGGATACGTGTTTTCCCAGATAAACCGGTTACCAAGAAGCCGGCGGAGACCCGCATGGGCGGTGGCAAAGGCAATCCAGACCACTGGGTTGTTGTGGTCAAACCAGGCAGAATCTTGTTTGAACTGGCTGGCGTTGGTGAAAAAACAGCTAAGGAGGCAATACGCCTAGCTTCACACAAGCTGCCGATAGCCACCAGATTTGTGACCAGAGAAACGGGCGTTGTCCATTCGCAATGATGATAGAAAAGGGGTAGCTAAAGTTGAGAGTTGATGAATTTCGTGCTTTAAGCACCGAAGATATAGCTAAGCAACTGGAGGAAGCTTACCAGGAACTGCTTAACCTTCGCTTCCGCCTGGCCACAAAACAACTGGTGAACCATCGTGAACTGCCCATGGTGAGAAAGAAGATTGCTCAACTTAGGACGATATTAAGGGAACGAGAACTGGAGATAAGGTAGCACTATGGAAGGGAAACGCAAAATCAGAGTCGGTCGCGTCATCAATAACCGAATGGATAAGACAGTGGTGGTAGCTGTCGAAACCCTCAAGCGTTATCCATTATATCAAAAGACGATAAAAAGAGAGGTCAAATATAAAGCTCATGATGAAAAGAATAAGTGCGGGCTGGGAGACGTGGTGAGAATTGTCGAAACTCGACCGCTCTCTAAACAGAAACGTTGGCGAGTCGCCGAGATAATAACCAAGGGAGAGGTGGCAGAGGTTAAACCTCAGGAGATAGCCTGAGACTCGGGATAGAAGGAAATGATTAAGCCATATACCAGACTTAAAACGGCGGACAATACCGGTGCTCGAGAAATAATGTGCATTAATGTGCTGGGTGGCAGCGGTAAGAAATATGCTCGAATAGGTGATATCATTGTGGCTTCAGTGAAGAAAGCCATTCCGGGAGCCGCCACGAAAAAAGGAGACTTGGTCCGGGCGGTTATCGTTCGCACGGTTCAGCCGTATCGGCGTCCCGATGGCTCCTTTATCAGGTTTGATGAAAATGCCGCGGTGATTCTCACTGAGAAGAATAATCCCAAGGGGACCAGAATCTTCGGCCCGGTGGCTAGAGAACTGAGAGATAAGGATTTCACCAAGATTATCTCTCTGGCACCAGAGGTTTTATGAGGCTAACCTAAGATGAAAATCAGAAAAAACGATACGGTACTGGTTATCGCCGGTAAGGATAAGGGTAAAAAAGGTAAGGTGCGCTTTGCCTATCCAAAGGAAGGGCGGATAATCATTGAGGGGATTAATTTTATTAAGAAACACTCAAAAGCAAGAGGGCAGGTGAGGCAAGCTGGCATCATCGACCTAGAAGCACCAATTCACGTCTCCGATGTGATGTTGCTTTGCCAAAAATGTAACCAGCCTACCCGTGTTGGCTTTACTTTCCTAGAAGACGGCAGAAAGGTGAGAATCTGCCGTTCCTGTAAAGAGGTGATTGACTAGTGTCACGATTGAAGGAAAAATACCGAAAGGAAGCTGTTCCTGCCCTGATGGAGCGTTACGGATATAAGAACGTAATGCAGGTACCGCGTTTAGAGAAGGTGGTGCTTAATATCGGCTTAGGTGAGGCAATTCAGAACGCTAAGGCTTTGGAATCAGCCGAAGCTGACCTGGCTAATATTTCCGGGCAGCATCCGGTCATCACCCGAGCCAAAAGGTCAATCTCTGCCTTTAGATTGAGGGAAGGAATGCCCATTGGCATGAAGGTAACCTTAAGGGGAGAACGCATGTACCAGTTCCTGGACAAACTGATAAATGCTGTCTTACCCAGGGTGCGCGAGTTTCAGGGGGTTCCCGCTAATTCCTTTGATGGCCGGGGCAACTATACCTTGGGGCTAAAGGAACAAATCGCCTTCCCTGAAGTGGATTATGACAAGATAGACAAGATACGAGGACTAGAAATATCGGTCGCCACCACGGCGAAAACAGATGAAGAAGGCAGGCACCTACTGGAATTACTCGGCATGCCTTTTGCTAAGGATGAAACGGAGTAGGAATGGCTAAGAAGTCGAAGATTGCTAAGTCACTGCGCCCAGCCAAATATAGAGTACAGCAGCGTAACCGTTGTTCTCTATGTGGCCGGCCTCGTGCCTATATTCGTAAATTCGGCCTGTGCCGGATTTGTTTCCGCAGATTGGCACTAGCTGGTCAGCTTCCAGGAGTGAGGAAATCAAGCTGGTAAAAAGAACGAGGAAGAAAGATGACGGTAACTGATCCAATCGCTGATATGTTAAATCGATTACGGAACGCCATTATGGCCAAGCATGAAAATGTATTGGTACCAGCCTCAAGGATAAAGCTATCCATTGCCAAAATCCTTAAGGAAGAGGGTTTTATCAATGATTATGAGGTAGTTAAAGGTAAGCCACATCGTGTGATTAAGATTTACCTCAAATATTATGACCATAATCAGCCAGCTATTACTGGGCTGGAAAGAGTCAGTAAGCCCAGTTTAAGGGTATATGTACACCGGAAAGAGATTCCCCGTGTCTATGGCGGTTTGGGCATCGCCATTGTTTCTACCTCAAAGGGGGTGAAAACTGGGCATCAAGCCTGGCGTCAGGGGATTGCCGGTGAACTGTTATGTTATGTGTGGTAAACCAAACTTGGAGTGAGAGATAATGTCTAGAATAGGAAAGATGCCCATAAAGATACCGTCAGGAGTGAAGGTGAACATCGAAAGGAATCGGGTCACGGTAAGCGGGCCCAAAGGAGAGCTTAGCCGTGTCATCAACCCGGAGATAACCGTTACCCAGCAGGATAATAACTTAATCGTGGCAAGACCCAGTGATAGCCGGGAACACCGCTCACTACACGGACTGACGCGAAGTCTGGTGGCTAATATGTTAGAAGGAGTAAGCCGTGGCTTTGACAAGTATCTGGAAATAGTCGGGGTGGGTTACCGGGCGGAAAAAACCGGGGATAAGCTGACCCTTCGTATTGGACACTCACACCCGGTTGAGGTTCCCCCGCGACCAGGCATCTCTTTCTCATTAGAAGGAAGCCGCATCAAGGTTTCCGGCATTGATAAGGAAGTTGTTGGTGAGACAGCAGCCCGAATTCGTAAAATTCGTACCCGTGATGCCTACAAGGGCAAAGGTATCAGATATGCTGGCGAGGTAGTCCACGTCAAGCCAGGTAAAGCCGGCAAAATCGTTGGGAAGAAGTAGTTATGGGAAAGATGACACCAAGGTTAGCCCGTTATAGAAGACACGCTCGAGTTAGATTAAAGGTGAAAGGCACTCCCTCAAAACCACGTCTTTGTGTCTTCCGCAGTCTGAATCATATCTACGCCCAAATTATCGATGACGAAAAGGGGTATACCCTGGTTACTGCTTCAACTCTTGAACCGGAAACAAGGGGGCAAACCGATAGCAAGAGCAAGTCCAGTCAAGCTGAGCTAGTCGGTGATTTGCTGGCAAAACGAGCTATAAGTAAAGGAGTAAAAGAAGTAACCTTTGACCGCGGCGGCTATAAATACCAGGGCAGGGTTAAAGCCCTAGCCGAGGCTGCCCGGCAAGGTGGCTTAAAATTTTAGCAGAGATGGATAAACGCATTGATAAAACCGTAAGCAGAATAGAGGCTACTGACCTAACCTTGACCGACAGGTTAATGTATATCAATCGGGTGGCTAAAGTAATGAAAGGGGGTAAACGCCTCAGATTCAGCGCTTTGGTGGTGACCGGGGATGGCAATGGGCATGTCGGTCTTGGCATTGGCAAAGCTAATGAAGTGCCAGCAGCCATCAATAAAGGTAACGCCGCCGCCAGAAAGAACTTGATTAAGGTGCCGCTTGCCGGGGGCACTATCCCCCACGAGATAATATCCAGCTTTGGTGCCTCCACGGTCATGCTCAAACCAGCTGCACCCGGTACCGGTGTTATTGCCGGTAGCAGTATTCGGGCTGTGCTTGAGGCTGCGGGCATCAAGGATATTCTGACCAAATCGCTGGGCAGCGAGAATCACATCAATGTTGCCAAGGCAACCTTGCTAGGCCTGAGCCAGCTTAGGGACCCGAAAGAGGAGGTAGCCAAACGCAGAGCAACCATCACTAAAGAGGAGGTAAGCAGTGGCTAAGCTGCGCATTACCTGGGTTAAAAGTGGCATTGGCTATAAGGAGACTCAAAAACGAACCTTAGCCGCCCTTGGCTTTCATCGTCTGCACCAGAGCGTTATTCATGAGGACTCAATGTCAATCCGGGGCATGATCAATAAAGTGAGACATTTAGTTAAGGTGGAGGAAGCAAGTGAGGCAAGATAATCTCTCCCCACCCGCTGGGTCAAAGCGAGCCCGGAAAAGAGTAGGTAGAGGGAATGCCAGTGGTCATGGCACCTACTCTGGTCGTGGCTTGAAAGGACAGAAGGCGCGCACCGGTTATAAGGTTCGTCCGGGTTTTGAAGGCGGGCAATTGCCTTTAATTAAACGTCTGCCCCAAAAGCGCGGCTTCTTCAATATTTTCCGGACGGAGTATGCTATTGTCAATGTAGACAAACTTAATGTCTTTGAGTCTGGAAGCGAGATAACCCCAGAAAAACTGTTAGCTGCCGGATTGGTGAAGTCACTGCGGCAGCCAATTAAGATTCTGGCCGATGGTGAGGTCAGTCAACCGTTTGTCGTTAAGGCAAACAAGTTTTCGGCAGCAGCCAAAGCTAAAATAGAGGCAGCCGGGGGCAAAGCGGAGGAGGTGGAATATGCGGCCAAGGCCAAGTAAGCCACGTTTGCTCCAGGCAATGATTGATGCTTTCAGCTTGCCCGACCTAAGACGCCGCATCTTGATTACCATCGGTATTCTGGTCATCTTTCGTTTTGTCGCTCACGTGCCGGTTCCCGGTGTGGACCAGAGTGCCCTGCAATCCCTTTTCGAACGTAACGCCCTGCTGGGTATGCTCGATATGTTCAGCGGCGGCGCCATGAGGCGGCTCAGTGTGGCCGCAATGGGGGTCTATCCCTATATCACCGCTTCCATTATTATGATGCTGCTGGTGCCGGTTATCCCAAGGCTGCAAGCCCTTTCCCGGGAAGGAGAGACAGGTAGAAACAAGATTAACCTGATTACTCACTGGATGGTGGTGCCTCTCGCCGCCCTTCAGGGCTACGGACAGTTAGTTTACCTCCAGCACGAGGTTGTTCTCGCCAGCACTGACACTCTACCGATGTCCGCCATGGTGCTCTCAATGGTAGCTGGCACCATGTTCCTGGTCTGGCTGGGTGAGCTAATCACGGAATATGGCATCGGCAACGGCATATCACTCATCATCTTTGGTGGCATTGTGGCACGCCTGCCGGAGATGATCGGGCAAGGTTTTCTGGCGCGGGAGAATTTTATTGGCTTAACCTTTTATATCTTTATCGTGGTACTCACCATTGTGGTCATTGTGCTCTTCACCGAAGCCCACCGCCGTATCCCAGTGCAATATGCTCGCAGCGTCTTCCGTAGCGGTCGAATGTATCGCCAATCAGGAGCAACTCATATTCCATTGCGGGTCAACAGCGCTGGCATGATACCGCTCATCTTTGCCATGTCACTGGTGCTCTTCCCGGGCGTTGTTGCCAGCTACTTTGCCAACCCGACTGAGCCCAATTTTGCCGATTGGGTCATGCGTCTCTTTAACCCCAATGCTCCCCTGCCGGAAGGCTTGTTTTACTGGGGTCTCTATTTTCTCATGTCAATAGCCTTTACTTTCTTTTACACCATGGTGATTTACCAGCAGCAGGATTTACCGGGTGTCTTACAGCGCCAGGGCGGATTTATCCCGGGCATCCGACCGGGCAAGAATACCTCCACTTACCTCAATGGCGTGATCAACCACATTACCTGGGGAGGCGCTCTTTTCCTAGGTTGCGTGGCGGTGATGCCCTTTCTGGCACGACAGCTTACTAACATCGAAGTAATCCAGGTCTCCAGTCTGGGTCTAATCATTATGGTCGGCGTCGTTTTGGATACCATGAAACAGCTTGAGGCACAACTGGTCATGCGCCGCTACGA
>CAZUSN010000011.1:11883-21203 GCA_964623035.1 uncultured Dehalococcoidaceae bacterium
TAATGTGATGCGGGGTTTATAAAGAGGAGCAAAAGTTGTATATTGTTTTTCTGGGAGCACCCGGGGCAGGTAAAGGCACTCAGGCGGCGGCAGTTGCCGGAGAGCTGAATTTAGCCCATATTGCCTCCGGTGACCTGTTTCGCCAGGCAGTGGAGCAGGGAACTGAACTGGGTAAAAAGGCTAAGACTTATATGGAGAAGGGAATTTTGGTTCCTGACGAAATAACCATCGAAATGGTTCTGGAAAGGTTGTCGGCGCCGGACTGTGCCAATGGCGTAATTCTGGATGGCTTTCCCCGGAACCTAGCGCAGGCGGAGGCACTGGATAAAGCTCTAGCCAAACAGAATAAGGCTATTGATAAAGCAGTTTATATCAAAGTCCCTGAAAAAGAGCTCCTGAGGAGACTGAGTGGGCGCTGGATTTGCCGCAACTGCCAGACAGTTTATAATATAATAGATTCTCCGCCTGAGGTTGGGGGGAAGTGTGATAAATGTGGTGGTGAACTGTACCAGCGCCCTGATGATACTCCCCAAACGGTGAAAAAGAGGCTTAAAGTTTACTTTGCGGAGACGGCACCGCTTATTGACTACTATGCCCGAAGGGGCAAGCTATCGGAGGTTGAGGGAGAGGGAAGCGTCGATGAAGTGACCGGAAAAATCGTGTCCGTCCTCCATAGGGGGGAGTTCGTCACTAGATGAGCATTATCATTAAAACTGACGAGGAGCTTGCCGTCATGCGGCAAGCCGGGAGAATAGTGGCTACGATATTAGAAATACTCAAACAAAAAATAAAACCAGGGATGGAAACCAGAGAGCTGGATAATATCGCGGACTTAGAGGTAAAAAGACTGGGAGCCAGACCTTCATTTAAGGGATACCGTGATTTCCCGGCCAATCTCTGCGTTTCGGTAAACGATGAGATTGTGCATGGCATTCCGGGAAAAAGGGGGCTGCGTGAGGGTGATATTGTCTCCCTTGATTTCGGCGCCATTTATCATGGCTTCCAGGCTGATGCCGCGGTCACTGTGCCAGTCGGCAAGGTAAATTCAAACGCACAACAGCTCATCGAAACGACCAGGGGTGCTCTGGAAGCAGGAATTAAGGCGGCTCGCGCCGGAGCAAGACTGGGAGACATCTCTGCCGCCATTCAGAATCATGCTGAGTCAAGAGGTTATTCGGTGGTGCGTGAGTACACCGGGCATGGCATTGGACGAGAAATGCACGAGGAGCCTCAGATACCAAATTTTGGTTTGCCCGGCTCGGGTCCAGTGCTCAAAAAAGGGATGACCCTTGCCCTGGAACCCATGGTAAATATTGGCGATTGGCGTACAAAAGTTGGTGATGACCACTGGACGGTATTAACTGCCGATGGCAGTCTTTCAGCACATTTTGAACATACCATTGCCATTACTGATGGTGAAGCGGAGGTGCTGACTAAAGCGGTTTATGCCTAAGAAAGAGACAATTGAGGTTGAGGGAACAGTTCTAGAAGCGCTACCTAACGCCATGTTTCGCGTTGAGTTGGCTAATGGGCATATGGTACTGGCTCATATTTCAGGTAAAATAAGAATGCACTATATCAGGGTCTTACCCGGTGACAAGGTATTAATTGAGCTTTCCCCCTATGACCTGAGCCGGGGCCGGATTGTCTATCGGTTTAAGTAAGGAATCATGAGATGAAAGTTAAAGCTTCAGTTAAAGTTAGATGTGAAAAGTGCAAGGTGGTGAAGAGGCGAGGGGTGGTCAGGATTATTTGCTCTAATCCGAAACACAAGCAGCGGCAAGGATAAGTATGAGGTAAGGAGGAAGGAGATGGCACGCATTGCTGGAGTTGATATACCTAGAGAGAAGCACGCCTGGGTATCACTGCAGTATATTTATGGCATTGGCCCTGCCTTAAGTCGGAAGATTTTAGCCAAGACCAATATCAGTCCTGATACCAAGGTGAGTGACCTTACCGAAGAGGAGGTCAACCGTCTGCGCGAGGCTATCGACCGACAGTACACGGTTGAAGGTGAACTCAGGCGTGAGATTCAAATGAACATCAAGCGCCTCATCGAGATTGGGAGCTACCGGGGTAGCCGCCACCGTCACAACTTGCCGGTGCGGGGACAGCGAACCAGGACCAATGCTCGCTCCCGGCGTGGTGAGCGCAAGACAGTCGCCGGCAGAGGACAGAGGCGTGGCGTGGCGAAGAAATAATTGAGCTCAAATCCTTAAAAGGAGGTAATAAGGCTATGAACTGGATTGCGGCAGGTTTATTCATAATTGGAGTGATTCTGGCTGCTTTAGGTTTAACTTATGTGCCATCTAGCGCACTCCTGCTAATTGGCATCATCATTGCGGGAGCAGGGATACTATTCAGTAAGTTATTTAGGGGGTAATATATGGCAGAGAAGAAGCGAAGAGGAGGACGGCGGGAGCGGAAGTCTGTTCCCGTGGGCAGAGCCTATATCCAATCTACTTTTAACAACACTATCGTCACTCTCACTGACCCCGAGGGTAACGTTATCGCCTGGGGGAGCTCCGGGACCGTCGGGTTCAAGGGCTCGCGTAAAGGTACTCCCTACGCAGCTCAGATGGCAGCTCGGGAAGCAGTGCGCAAAGCCATGATGCACGGTCTGCGTCAGGTGGAAGTATACGTGAAGGGCCCGGGCAGCGGGCGTGAGGCTGCCATCCGTTCTCTTCAGAGCTCAGGACTTCATATTACCGGTATCAAGGATGTCACTCCCATCCCTCACAATGGTTGCCGCCCGCCAAAGAAGAGACGAGTGTAGAAGAGAGGAGAAATGGCAAGATACATAGAAGCAGTTTGCAGGTTATGCCGCCGCAGTGGCGAGAAGCTCTTCCTGAAGGGAGACCGGTGTTTTACGCCTAAATGCAGCGTGGAAAGGCGTCCGAAACCCCCAGGACAGCCATTGCGCCGTCGGCAGAAGCTTTCCGACCGCGGCTTACAGCTCCGGGAGAAACAAAAAGCCCGTTATAGCTATGGAATTATGGAAAGACAATTCAGGCGACTCTTCCAACAGGCGGAAAGACAAGCCGGCATCACCGGAGATAACCTGCTGGTCTTGCTGGAGAGACGGCTGGACAATATTGTCTATCGTCTCGGCTTTGCTGATTCTCGTGCTCAGGCTCGCCAGCTGGTTCGACACGGGCATATAACACTCAACGGTCAAAAGACTAACATCCCATCCGCTATAGTCAAAGAAGGTGATACCATCGGCTGGCGAAAGGAAAGCACCAAATCTGAATATTACCAACAACTAGCCCAGCGCATTGAATCGAAATCAGTTTCGAGCTGGTTAAGTCTGGATAAGAAAAATATGGTTGGTCAAGTTCTGTCTTTGCCCACCCCTGGTGACATCGAGTCCACCTTTGACAGCAAGACCATCATTGAGTACTACTCGCGATAATTAGTAAGGAGGTAACCTTTTGTCTCGTTTGGTAATCCCGAAAATCGACTGTGTTGAGAGCGGTGATAACTTTGGGCGATTCCTAGCCGAGCCTCTGGAAAAGGGCTTTGGCATTACGCTTGGTAACGCCTTGCGGCGAGTGCTACTAAACTATCTTCCCGGAGCTGCGGTAACCCAGGTGAGGATTGAGGGGATTAGGCATGAATTTACCACCATTCCCTATGCCAAGGAGGATGTCACCGAATTTTTGCTCAATGTTAAGGCGCTGAGAGTAAAACCGCTTTCCAATCAACCCGGTAAGTTGGTTCTAGATGTCACGGGAGAGGGTCCGGTTTGCGCCGCTGACATTAAACCTTCAACCGACTTTGAAATTGCCAATCCGGAACTCTGTCTCATTACCTTAGACTCACCTGAAGCCAGACTTTTTGCCGAGTTCGACGTAGAACTGGGGCAAGGCTATCGGCTGGCTGAGTCCAAGGATAATATGCCGGTGGGCACCATCCCCGTAGATGCCATCTTCACCCCAATTCGCAAGGTTAACTTCACCACCGAGCCAATTCATATCGGACAAGAGACCAGTCGAGAGCGGCTGTTCCTTGAGGTGTGGACCGACGGCACCATATCACCGATAAATGCCATCAGTCATGCTGCCGGCCTCCTCATTGAACAGTTATCCCCGTTTGTCGAGTATGTTAAAGTTTCCCAGATGAAAGCCGAGGAGCAGCTTATTCGCCTATCAATACCTGACGAAAAATATAATATGTCAGTAGACCAACTAGACCTCTCCGTGCGCACCATGAACTGCTTAAGGCGTGGGGGCATCACCACAGTTGGTGAACTAATCAGTAAAAAACCAAAAGAGCTGCTCCAACTGCGTAACTTTGGGCAGAAATCTTTTCAGGAGATACAGGACCGCCTACAAGAAATGGGGTTATCCCTGGCGCCCCAGGCTGAATTGAAGAAAGAAAAAGAGGAAGCCCCTAAAAAGAAAAAGAGAAAACTGAGGGAAACGGAAGCTACCACTGAGAGCCAATCTGGAGAGTCAGCAACATGAGGCACAAAGTAGCGGGTAGGAAGTTAGACCGGTCGACGAGCCAACGTAAATCTTTGTATCGCAATTTGGTGACCGACCTTCTGAGATACGAGAAAATTGTTACCACCGAGGCTAAAGCCAAGGAAGTGCGTGGTCTGACTGAGAAGATGGTTACCTTGGGCAAGAAAGGCGGACTCAGTGCCTATCGCCAGGCACTGTCATTTCTTGTTGATAAGTCAGTAGCTGAGAAGATATTTTCTGAACTGGCCTCACGGTATGCCGAGCGCCCCGGCGGTTATACTCGCATCGTGAAGTTAGGGCCCAGATTGGGTGACAATGCACCAATGGTTCAGCTTTCCTTGGTGGAGTAAGCAACCGCTGGTGATTTGGGAATGAGGGGATATCAGCTTGGCAACAAGCACCAAAATCGTTCTAATTATGGAATATGAAGGCACACACTATTATGGCTTCCAGTTACAAGCCGATGTACCCACAGTTCAAAAGGAGATAGAGATAGCCTTGGGAAAACTCACCGGAAAGAGGAGCCGAATAATTGCCGCCAGCCGGACTGACACCGGAGTTCACGCCAAGGGGCAGGTAGTTAGTTTTCGAACCGAAGCCACACTACCTCCCAAGGCATTTGTTGGTGGGCTAAACCACTATTTGCCTGAAGATATTGCGGTCAAGGCTGCCTTCCAGGTCAACGATTCCTTCAATGTCAGACGTCATGCGGTTAGTCGGGAATATAGCTACTACATCTTAAATCGACCGACCCGCTCCCCAATCTGGCGCAATTTTGCCTACCATGTTGCCCGACCTCTGGATACTGAGACAATGAATCAGGCGTGTCAGGCTCTCATCGGCGAGCATGATTTTGCCTCGTTTGCTACCAGTATTGAGAGCAACACTAAAAAAACGATACGTAAGGTTTATGCCGCCAAAATAGAAAAGGACGGAGATTTAGTGGTTTTTAATATCATGGCTAATTCGTTCTTACCCCATCAGGTACGGAATACCGTTGGTGCTTTAATTAAGGTTGGTCTGGGCAAGATGACAATTGATGAATTTCGTTGTATATTAGAAGCAAGAAAGCCTGGTCTGGCGGGTGCAACGGTTCCTGCCCACGGGCTTTGCTTGATGCGGATAAACTATCCACATCTCTGGGAGGAGATACACCATTGAAAACTTATAGCGCCAAACCGACTGAAATCGAACGTCGATGGCACGTTATTGATGCCTCGGGCAAGACTCTGGGCAAACTAGCCACTGAGGCGGCTCGTTTACTCATGGGCAAGCATAAGCCAATGTTTAGCCCCAATCTGGATACCGGGGACTACGTCGTCGTCATCAACGCCGACAAAGTTCGGGTTACGGGCAACAAAGCTCAGCAGAAGATTTATTATCGGCATTCCGGATACCCCGGAGGAATGAAGACCTTCACTTTTGAGAAAATGATGCAGACCAACCCAAAACAGGTAATTGAGCATGCCGTCAGAGGCATGTTACCCCGCAATCGCCTGGGTGCCAGCATGAGGAAAAAACTGAAGGTGTATGTTGGTGATGTCCATCCCCACCTGGCTCAGGCAAAGCCCGTTTCAAGCACGGAAGCAAAAGAGAGATAGAAGGGAACTGGTATATGGTAAAACAACCCTATTTCTATGGGACAGGGAGAAGGAAAACAGCCGTAGCTCAGGTAAGGCTATTGCCGGGAAATGGCGCCGTTATCATCAATGGCATTCCCTATGAAGAATTATTCTCCAGCCACGAGCAACGCCGGACAATACTGCAGCCCCTTTTCGTTACGGAGAGCCTAGGCAAGTATAATGTCATGGTTAAGGTAAATGGAGGGGGTATTTCCGGGCAAAGCGGTGCTATCTCTCTTGGTGTGGCGCGAGCACTGGTGAAAGCTGATGAGAACCTGAAGCCCATTCTGCGTCAGCATGGATTACTGACCCGCGACCCCCGGGTGAAAGAGCGGAAGAAGCCCGGGCTCAGGCGCGCCCGCAAGGCACCACAATATACGAAACGGTAAATTTCTAAACCCCGGCTAATTTCTTCCCAAACTCAAGCAGTCTTTCCACGCGTGCCTGGGAATCAGTTTCGGCATAGATGCGCAGCACCGGCTCCGTCCCGGAAAATCTGATGAGCAGCCAGGTGTTATCCGCCAGAATGAAGCGGAAACCGTCAGTTTTGTCTATCTTCACCACTTTGACGCCCTCAACGGATTCCGGGGGGTTCTTCTGGAGACGCTCAATGATAGCCGGACGTTCGCTTTCGAGAAACTGGACATCCACCCGCTGGTAATAGTGAGGACCTACTTTGTGATTGAGATAGTCCAATAGCTCTGAAGGGGTTTTGCCCGTCTTGAGCATCAGGTCAAGGAAGTAGAGGCAGGCTAGGATGCCATCGCGCTCGAGTACATGACCACGAAAGCCGTAGCCACCGCTCTCCTCCCCACCAATAAGTGCCTTCTCCGCGAGCATTAGGGGAGCAACATATTTAAAGCCTACCGCTGTCTCATATACCGGCACCTTAAAAATTTTCCCCAAGCGATAAAGCATACTGGTCGTTGTTATCGTCTTAATAATAGCACCGCGCTCACCACGCACCTCCAGCAGGTAGAGACAGAGCAGAGCAAAGACCTGAAGTGGCGTTAAAAATGCTCCCTTCTCATCAATGATGCCCACCCGGTCGGCATCACCGTCAGTAGCCAGTCCCACATTGGCTCTTTGCTTCTTAACGGTAGCCGAGAGCTGAGCCAGATTAACCGCAATTGGCTCGGGTCGTTCCATGCCCGGGAAAAGCGGATTTCGCTCGCCATGTAGCTCAATTAGCTTGATGCTTCCGCCTTCCAGCATCCCTTTAAGATAACCAGCGCCGGCACCGTACATAGAGTCAACGACTACCTTCAGTCCCGACCGGCGTATGTCATTCAGGTCAATAACCTTATTTATCTGGTTGAAATAAACCGGGGCCAGGTCGAGATATTCCACCTGTCCTTTGGCTAGAGCCTCATCCAGTGCAAGCTGGCTCACTTTCCCTTTAGCCAGAGCCTGGTCAATAAGTCTTTCAATTTGAGCGGTAACTTCGTCCGGAGCGCTGGCGCCTTGCTCATTCTTATACTTAAAACCGTTCCACATACCGGGATTATGACTGGCGGTTATGATGATAGCGCCACTGGCTTTTTGAGCGAGCACGCCAAAGCTGATAACCGGAGTTGGTGTTGCTTGAGAACAGAGATATGCTTTTATGCCATTGCCGGCAACAACCTCAGCCGCGGCTGAAGCAAAATCCTCGGAGGCAAAACGGGTATCATAGCCAATAATCAGCCCACGACTGACCAAGCCCGCCTTTTTCAGATAGTCAGCCACCCCCTGAGCGCAGAAGCGCACATTATCAAAGGTGAAATCCTGGGCGATAATTCCCCGCCAGCCATCAGTGCCAAATTTGATGGGATTATCCATTACCTCACCCCTTCTTTCGGCAACAAATCACAAAAGTAAAATGAATCCCTCTGCACTGTTTCTCCTAAAGTATAGGCGATTCTTTTTTTGAATATCGGGCCAGCAAAGACAAAAGAGTGAAACTCACCATTCTCACCACACGGGTCAACATTAGCTGGCAGTTCAGCCAGAAATTGACTATCAAGTATCCTGCCCAGAAATCGCGCGGCTATAAGTTTAGTATCAACACAGGTAATAATTGCCTGAAAACCCAGCGCGATAAATGACCGGGTTAATTCAGCCGTATTTCTCCCCCATAGGGGAAAAACTCCCTTCATGCCTAACTTGGCTAAATTCTTTTCCCGGTATTCTTTGACCCATTCCAGAAAAATGTCGCCAAAAACCGCCTTGGTGATGCCGTCTTGTTTGAATCTGGTGAGGACTTTGCCCATTCTAGTTTCATATTCTTCATTAGAACAATCCCGGGGCACAAAAACTTCTGTTATAGGTAGTCCCAAAGAATGTGCTTGCTGCTCCACCAGGACTCGACGCACACCATGCATACTTACCCGGTCATAGTCCTCATTTATGGTGGTGAGCAAAGATGCTATCTCATATTTGCCGCTTTTTTGAATTTCGTAAAGGCTGAGGGCACTATCTTTACCGCCACTCCAGGATAGTATTACCTTCTCCATTGAAGAACCTACGTAACACTAGATATATCTGCCTACCGATTTGGCAATTGCTTTCAGTTCAGTCATCAATCTGGCGAAGTCTGACAAGGTAAGAGACTGAAGACCGTCGACTAAAGCTTCTTTTGGATTGGGGTGAACTTCAATGAGCAGCCCATCGGCACCCGCTGCCACCGCTGCCTTGGCGATGGCTGGCACCAGTGAATAGTGACCAGCGGCATGACTGGGGTCAACAATCACCGGCAGGTGACTGAACTTTTTGACCACCGGTATCGAAGAAATGTCCAGAGAAAAGCGAACGCTCTCCTCAAAGGTTCTGATTCCCCGCTCACAGATAATGACCTGATTATTTCCTTCAGCCAGAAGGTAGTCGGCAGCGGTAAGCCACTCGGTTATGGTGCTGGAAAAACCCCGTTTCAAAAGGACGGGATGCTTGCTCCGGCCCACGCTGGTGAGCAGGGCAAAATTCTGCATGTTGCGGGCACCGACTTGAAGGATATCAGCATACTTGGCTACCAGACTGACATCATGAGAGTCAACCACTTCAGTAATTACCGGGATATTGAAACGTTCCCTGGCCTGTGCCAGCAGTTCCAGCCCTTTTTTCTCCAGACCCTGAAAGCTGAAGGGTGAAGTCCGCGGTTTATAGGCACCGCCACGCAGTATGCCGGCTCCAGCCTCTTTAACTGCCTTGGCTGCCTCCATAAGCTGCTTTTCACTCTCCACGGCACAGGGAC
>CAZUSN010000012.1:0-20654 GCA_964623035.1 uncultured Dehalococcoidaceae bacterium
TAATATTTGACTCAGTTCCGAATCGGTCAAACGAGTCTGAATTCTCTCTTCTAATTCCTCCAGAGGAATGATGGGCACAATCACGGTAGGCAGTTTGCTGTTAAAGCGATGAGTCAATAATTGGTCCAGTTTTTCCTTAGCCCAGGGGGTGCTGGTCTGAGCGCCTAAATCATCCAGAATCAGCAGCGGGGCATTGCGCACCTGTTCAAAGAACTCGTCATACGGCATCTCGCTACCGGGGCTAAACGCCGCGCGCAGATGGTCTAAAAGGTCAGAAGCGGTGATGTAGAAAGCGGGGTAACCACGGCTGATACGCTCATTGGCAATAGCTGCCGCCAGATGAGTTTTACCACAACCGCTGGGACCAGTCAGCACGAGCCAGCCTTTAGGCTCAGCGGCGAAGGCTTTGGCTACCTCATAAGCACGTTTGAATTGCTCCTGGCTCTTGGGGTTCCCGCTTCTACCCTGTGGCTCCAGGTTAGTAAAGGTGAATTGAGCCAGCGCCCCCAGGTTGCTGTAGCGCAGCAAGCGAGATTGTCGCTCAGTATCTCTTTCCTTCTTGACACAACGGCAGGGAACAATCTGGCTGAAATCAGGTTTCCCCGAAGGCAGAAGGGCATGGACAAATCCAGCCCCTTTACAAAGGGGACAGTTGGCACTTGGTGAGGGCTCTTCTTCAGCGCCGGACCATGTGTCCATATTTGCCTTTGATGTATCTGTCCGGGTCTTTTTTAGAAACTCGCTGATATGTTCCATCGCTTTTACCTTCGGCTGCCCAGCGCTCTAGAATCCGGATGATATACCTGATGCTTCTTTTATTGAGAGAAACAGCCTCTTTGATGGCATCCCTAATCCAGCCTTCTGGATAAAGCTTCTCCGCCTCGCGCAATTCCTCCGCAATTATAGGAGTCAGCATGCCGACGTTCTGTTCATAAAGAGTGAAAAGGTCAGGTTGCTCCTCAGCAGCAACAGGGATTTGCCCCACCGCCTTCATCCCGCTTAATTTGAGCTCGCCGTTTTGAATCTTTTCCACAATTTTTCGGTCAGACTCAGTATTGAGCAAGTAAATATCTTCAGATACGCCATCTCGTTCCATCACCAGATGAATGACGGTTCCCCGTTTAGCTGCCATCTCCAGGGTAGCACACAATACCTCATTCGGGGGCTTAGCTTCTTCTCTAAGACTGTTCATCAGGCTGGCATTCCCTAGCAACTCACGGTAAGTGACGAAACGGGGATAGCCACGTTTGCGGTAAAGCGCTGCCAGCACATGTAGAGTAGTCTTCAATTCACTGATATCTTTAATTTGGGGCAGCACAGCGCTGAGGAAAAAGTTAGGTATTGGGGTAAACTCCATCTTGGCGGGAAATCCTTTAAACTGCTCCATCTTAAATTCAGCCCTTGCTAATCTCGCTAACCTGATTCAAATTCCTTATAACAGGGTCGGCTCTTCACTGCTGACTGGATACTCAAAATTATAGAACTTGGCCAGATTATGACGGAAACGTAGTTTTACCTGGCCGGTAGGTCCATTACGATTCTTGGCAATGATAATATCAGCTTCCTCCCGTGGATACGGTGAGTCTGGGCCATGCTGGGCTTCCCATTCTTCCTCAGAATGATAGTATTCATCCCGGTAAATAAACAGAACCACATCAGCATCCTGCTCAATGCTGCCACTTTCCCGCAGGTCAGCTAATTGCGGAATATGAGAAGCCCGCCACTCCACCGCCCGGCTGAGCTGTGATACCGCTATCACGGGGATATTAAGGTCACGCGATAAGGCTTTAAGGTTGCGGGAGATGTAGCTGATTTCCTGAACCCGGTTCTCCCCTCTCCCCTCTCCCTGCATCAGTTGCAGATAGTCAACAATAATAAGGTTGACACCACGTTCGTAGTACAGACGGCGTGCTTTGCTCCGCATTTCGACAACTCCTAACTGGGGCGAATCATCAATATAGATTGGCGATTCGGAGAGGATACCGGTAGCTTCCATAATCCGTCTTTCTTCATCTTCAGTGTGAAGCCCAAAACGAACCCGCCTCGAATTGACTCCTGATTCGCTGGACAGCAGGCGTAAGACGACAGACTCCCGCGCCATCTCCAAACTGAACAGAGCCACACAAGCCTTCTGCTCTACAGCCACATTTCGGGCAATACTCAAAGCGAGACTCGTCTTGCCCATGCTGGGCCGGCCGGCAATAATCACCAGGTCAGAGCGCTGGAATCCGCCCAAAAATTCATCCAGACCGACAAAATTAGAGAGCACATAGGGCAGCGGTGCTTGAGGATAGCCCTCCTCTCCTTCAGGAGCTGGCACCGCTTCAAAATACTTGTCCAGCACCTGGCGAATGTGGGTAAAATCGCGCTCCCCTTGTCCGTGACGCAATTTAAACAGGACATCCTCAGCCCGGCTCAGGCTGACATTAACATCAGGACTTGCCTCATAACCAATCCGCGAAATCTGGTCCGCCGCCTTAATCAGACCACGCATTACTGACAGGCGAGCCACAATCTGGGCATAGTGCTCAATATCAAGCGAAGTAGGACATATCGATATGAGATGACTTAAGTAGGCAGCACCACCACATGCCGCCAGCCTTTCTCTTCGGGATAATTCTTGAGCCACCGTGATTTGATTTATGGCCTCATTGCGTTCGTAAAGTGCCAAGCAGGCTTCATACAGCCACTGGTTCTGTTCATGGTAAAAATCGGTGGTTTGAAGAAAGGTAGCGATTTTATAAATGGCTGTGCCATCGATGAGCAGTGAGCCGATTACGGCTTCTTCAGCATCAAGGTCATGTGGTGGTAATTTGTCGCTGTACACGCTAAGTTGCCTCCTCTTTTTCCTCCGTCTTCTCTGCCTTCTTTGCCTTCGCCTTCACCGTCTTCTTTACTTTCTTTACCTTCACCGCCTTCTCTGCCTTTTTCTCCTTCTTCTCCGCTTTCTCTTTCTTCTCTGCCTCTTCTTCAATCACGGTGAGCTTTATTTTGGGGACAATATCTTTGGTCAGCCTGATGGCTATTTCATAGCTGCCGACCTCACGGATGGGCTCATCTAACTCTATTTTCCTTTTATCCACAACCACCCCAGCACTCTTACTCAGCTCCTCGGCAATATCAGCGTTGGTGATTGAACCGTAGAGTCGGTCTTCCGCCCCAGCTCGAGCTTTGAGCGCTATCTCCTGTCCTTCCAATTGTTTGGCCAGCTCCTTCATTTCAGCTTCAGTCTCAGCCTGCAAACGGGCTTTCTTCTTCAGCTGTGACTCAACAAGATGCATCGCTCTGGCATCCGCTAATATCGCCAGCTTTTTGGGAATCAAATAGTTCCGGGCATAGCCGTCAGCTACTTCTTTCATCTGACCAGCTTCCGCCACACGGGGCACATCTTCCAAGAAAACGACCTTCATAGTCCTCCTTTGGTATAATTATACTTCACCTGCCAGACCCCGACAATAAGGCGAAGAGGCGAATTTGGGGAAAATTTTCTAAGTTAGTCCTACCCAAAAATAAATCTCCCCGCGTAGATTGCGGCTACTGCACCATCTCCAGCCGCCGCGACTACCTGACGGATAGAATTGGCACGTATGTCGCCCACAGCAAAAATACCCGGCACGTTGGTCTCCATCTTCTCATTGGTAATGATAGCACCATTGGCATCCAGCGATAAGACTCCCTTGAGATAATCCGTATTGGGCTTAAAGCCAACAGCAACAAAGATTCCGGAGACCTTCAAAACTGATTCCTCACCCGTGAGCACGTTGCGCAACCTGAGCCTTTCCACCATCTCTTTGCCTTCAATCGCCTCAACCACTGTGTTCCACAGGAATTCAATTTTGGGTTCAGCAAAGGCGCTCTCCTGGAGAATACGGGTGGCACGCAGCTCCTGGCGACGGTGGATTACGATGACCCTGGAAGCAAACTTACCGAGTTCAAGAGCTTCGTTAATAGCGGCATTGCCGCCACCAACCACAGCCACCGGCAGGTCTTTATAGAAAGCAGCATCACAGATGGCACAATAGGCTACTCCTCTACCGGCAAACTTTTCTTCTCCAGGCACACCCAATTTAACCCGTTCAGAGCCGCTGGCAATAATCACCGCCTTTGCCACCATGCTTCCTTCAGTGGTCTTGACTACCTTTTGCTTCCCCTTAAGCTCAAGACCAGTAACCTCAGCCGTCAATGTTTCCAGCCCAAATTTTGCTGCCTGCTGCTGTATTGCCTCCGCCAGCTCCAACCCACTGATACCCCGGGGAAAGCCGGGGTAGTTCTCTACCAGTCCAGCATTCACGACTAGACCACCGGCAGCCATTTTTTCAATGAGCAGGCTACTGAGTCTGGCTCTTGCGGTATAAATTCCAGCGGTGAGCCCCGCCGGCCCACCGCCAATAATCACAACATCATATTCCCGTTTGCTTGCCAAGCGTGCCCTCCGGCTCATCGCTCAAGGACAGCGTCCAAACTCTTTTTCAGGTCAGACTTAGGTCTAAAGCCAACGATATTAGAGATGGGAGCCCCGTTCTTAAAGATAAGCAAGGTGGGAATGCTCATGATACCGTATTGGCTCGCCGTCCCGGGATTCTGGTCAACATCCAGTTTGGCAAATTTCACCCTGCCTTCATATTCATTAGCCAGTCCCTCTACAATTGGCGCTACCATGCGGCATGGCCCACACCAGGCAGCCCAGAAGTCAACTAACACCGGTATCTTTGACTGCAGCACCGTCTGCCCGAAGTTGCTGTCATTGACTTCGATTGGTTTGCTCATGGATTTCCTCCTTGATTACCTGCGCGATTCCCTGTTCCGCCATATGTCTGGCAATGCCGATGGCATTCTTAATGGTCTTTGCCTGACTGCGACCGTGAGCGATAATGATATTGCCATTTACCCCCAGCAGACATGCCCCTCCATATTCACGGTAGTCGATGCGGTTAACCAGAGAACCTAGTCCCAGGTCACGCAATAAATCACGCCCGCGGAAGCGGTAGGCGTTGGAGATGACGTGCCCTATCTGCCGCATCGAATTCAGGAAACTATCGCTCAAACCCTCAATGGTCTTAAGTACCACGTTCCCCGTAAAACCATCAGTAACAACAACGTCAGCGGCTACCTTTAAAATATCATGGCCTTCAATATTGCCGATGAAATTTAAGTTACCCGCTTTTTTCAAGAGCTGATAACTTTCTTGAACTAGCTGGTTTCCTTTGCTTTCCTCCGCCCCATTACTGAGCAGGCCGACCCGCGGCGAGCTGATGCCGAGAACATGCTGGCTGTAAATGGCACCCATTTGAGCAAATTGGACCAGATGGCTTGGCCGACAATCAACATTAGCGCCCGCATCAATGAGCAGAACCGGAGTCGATGGGGTGATATCCATAATACAGGCTATGGCCGGGCGCTCAATACCCTTCGCCTTTCCCAGAGCAAACAGCGATGCCCCGAGCACAGCGCCAGTGCTGCCAGCGGAAACAAACGCCGCCGCTTTACCCTCTTTCACCAAATTCACCCCAACTACTATTGAGGAGTGGGGCTTGCTGCGAATTGCCTTGATTGGTGATTCATCGCATCCAATCGTCTGACTGGCTTCAACAATAGTGATACCAAGTTTCTGTAAATGACGACCAGCCAGCACATGGAGCACCTTTTTCTTGCCCACCAGGACAATTTCAACGCCATACTCCTGGGCTGCTTTGATTGCTCCCTTGACTATTTCGTGGGGAGCATAATCCCCACCAGCAGCATCAACGGCAATTATCATCTGCTTCCTCTCAATTGAGTCTCTTTGCTACTGCTCCGGTTCTTCTCCCGCTTAAACTCCTCTTTCGCCCTGGCAACAACTTCCGGGTCAGCCACTAAATCAACCACCGTCATTGCCAGAGCTTTAGCCGCATCGAGAAGACCTTTAGTGCCAGCTTCCAAGGCAGATATTTCAGCGAACTGGGGAGAATGGGTGACTACTCTGGCCGGAGCGATGGCGATTAAGGGATGAATGCTTGGTACAAGCTGACTGACATTGCCAATATCACTGCTGCCAATGCCGATTCTCGGGTCATAAAGATGCACCCGGCGACCCAGGGATTGCAGGTTCCGTCTGAATAGTCGAGCCAGCGTCAGGTTATTTAGAAATGGAGAGTAGCGCACCTCACCCCATCGGTATTCCAGTCTAGCCCCACTAGCCTTAGCCGCACCAATAAAACAGTTCAGGACCTTCTTTTTTAGCTCATCAAGGTAGTTATCATCCTCAGCACGTACAATGAAATGTCCCGCGCTATGCGACGGAACAATGTTAGCTGCCTCGCCGCCATCAGTGATAATACCGTGGATGCGAGCACTGTCCCTGATATGCTGCCGCAGGGAATTAATAGCAGCAAAAGACTGGAGCATTGCCTCCAGAGCATTAATCCCGGCATCAGGTCGGGCAGCAGCATGGGCAGCCTTACCGAAAAACTCAACTTCCAATCCCTGACAAGCCAGAAAGCGAGTGGTCGCGGTATTTATCCCCGCCGGATGCACCATCATGGCAAGGTCCACTCCTTCAAAGGCACCTCGATTGGTCATCAACACCTTGCCCCCATACATCTCCTCACCCGGCGTACCGATAACCAGTATGGTGCCCCCGAACCTGTTCATGACTTTTTTAGAAGCAACCCCAGCACCAACAGCACTGGCCGCAATTAAGTTATGACCACAAGCATGACCAAGCTTTGGTAAAGCATCATATTCAGCTAAAAGCGCCATAGCTGGCTTGCCCTTTCCATAACTTGCCCGGAAAGCGGTATCCAGCCCGCAAATACCCTGTTCGATGGAGAAACCATTCGCTTTCAGATACTCGACTAACCAGTTTGCCGAGTTGACCTCTTGGAAAGCAGTCTCCGGGTTGGCATGTATCTTCAGACTGAGCTCGTTAAGTTGCTGGCGGCGGTTATCTATTTCTCTGATAACTGAAGCCTTTAATTCCGTGGTGTCCAAACGATTCTCCATAGTGGAACGAATTTCTGAATAATACAATGCTTATTATAGCTTAATTCAATCCCCCATTTCTAGGCTTGGTCACCAACACTTTACAAATTTGGTACGCCTAATAGCTCACCGGTTTCATCTGAAGTAGCAATAGAGACTGTTTACTAACCTATCCCCCTTACCCCCTTCCCTTGGCAAGGGAAGGGGGAGAGTAAGAAAGAGAGGCTACGCCTCTCTTAGACACTCCTGAAAAAGATAAGGGAAGTTAAGAGGGGCTTTGCCCATCTCAAAAGGGGAGTAAAGTAAGAGAGGGGCGAAGCCTCTCTCAAAAAATCTTCCCTCTCCCCTTCAAAAGGGGAGAGGGATAAAGGGTGAGGGGTTAGTAAAACAACCTCGCTATAGCTGCTCAAAAAGATTTAAGGGACAAATCCCCGCAACACTACTAATAAGAAAGGAGCCCAAGATTCAACTTGGGCTCCTTCGTGGTGCTTACTGTGGGAGCAGGATAACTTTACTTTTTGTGAATCTGGATGTTGCCTCCCCCTAAATCACCGCTATACATCAGGACAATTGGACCAAAGGGGTCAGTACTGCCAACGTGGACGATTATCCCGTCGCCCTTATTGGGCCCTTTTGCACCACTGTCATAAAACTGTACATTAAAGGGCTGAACATCAGCGCCGTTTATGGTGCATGTCCCAGAAAATCGAGAAAAATTGGGATCGTCCATCATCCAGGTGCCGGTGAAGGTACCATGTATAACGGTTTTAGTACCATGGGCAACTAACTGGAACTGTCCTTTAGCGCCAATTTCCTGGAGTGAGTCCGCAGACGGGTCATAAGGTTCAGTTGGTTGGGCATTAAAGCCGAAGGTAACTTTCCCGGCGCTGAAATCATTAAACCAACCCCCACCCGTTACCTTACTACACCCTGTTCCAGCCAGAGCCAGCACCACCACTAAAAGGGCAACCACTGCATATTTCGCTTTCATCTTTCGTCCCTCCTTTTTTATTTATTTCAAATATATTCTATTTACTATAATTTTTTACGAGTACCTTGTCAATGTTCGTGATGACCAAAATCCTTATTACTATGGTACTAATTATTATCTAATTATTATTATAATGATAGGGGTTACAAAAACTTTACGCATACCCCTGAAAAGTGAAAAAAGAGTTACAAAAAAGTTACAATCGAGTTACAATTTTCCATTTGGCGAATTTTATAAATAGAAACAAGGTTAGCCTGGTTTTGCCATGGAGTAACCTATTCCAGGTTTCGTCAGGATAATCTGGGGATGACTGGGGTCTACCTCAAGTTTCACCCGCAGGCGTCTGATATGAACCTTGAGGCTTTCTACAGCATCAGGGTAATCCACACCCCACACCGCTTCGCTAAGGTCAGAGTGGGTGACTACTCGACCCGCATTTCTCATCAGGTGACGGAGAATGGAGCCTTCAGTACGAGTAACATTTATCTCTTTACTACCATAAAGTACCTGCCAAGTAGAAGGGTCGAAACGCAATTGCCCGCAGACCAAAGGCTCTTCCTTAATTAAACGGTCTTGCCTTCGTGTCACCAACTTTATCCGTGACAGAAGCTCCAGTTGCTTGAAGGGCTTAATGACATAATCATCTGCGCCATGCTCCAGCCCCTTGACGATATCGGCTTCATCCGCCCTCACCGATAGGATGATGATGGGCACATTAGAGAAAAGGCGAATCTGTTTTAATACCTCGAAGCCACTGATATCGGGGAGTCCCAAATCAAGGATGACAACGTCAGGTTTCTCGCTCTCCACCATCTCTATCCCCTTCTCCCCAAACTGAGTGGAGATTAATTTAGTTTCAGGCCAGCTTATATGCAAGGTTAGGGAGATAGCTTCTACGATTGACTTATCATCCTCAATAATAAGAACTTTCATAATTTTTCATCCTTTTTAGTATTCTCATCGGGGGCTTTCAAAGGTATGGAAAAGCCAAAGGTGCTACCTTTGCCTTTCTCACTCTTCACCCATATCTGTCCTCCGTGAAGTTCCACCAGCTTCTTGGAAAGACTCAGTCCCAATCCCAGTCCGCTGAGACGCTCCCGGTCACTTTCCAGCGGGCGATAAGGCTCAAACAGCAACCGCTGGTCTTCCTCACTTATACCACGGCCGGTGTCCTGAACTTCTACTACCAGATTATCACTCTCTTCCCTTGCTTTCAAGATAATTCTGCCCCCGGCAGGGGTAAATTTGAAGGCATTGTCCATGAGATTGAACACAACTTGATGGAAACGCTCTTCATCCATCCTTACGGTAGGAAGAGAAGAAGGCATCTCTACACTTAATAACTGCCCATTGCGTAAGGCTACCGGCTCCTCCTCGTGAACTATCCTTTGCAGTAATTGTATTGGGTCTACCGGTTCGAGGTTTAGTCGGAGCATGCCTATTTCACCTCTTGCCAGGTCAAGAAGTTCATTAATCCTGCGGTCCAGATTAGAGGCACCATCATTAATGTTCTTGGCTAAGTCCAGCAAAAGTTCGTCTTTGGTTTTTTGAAGCAGCAACTCGCTCGAAGCCAGCACCGGAGTAATCGGCGTTTTTAACTCATGCACTAAAGCCCTGGTAAACTCGACCCTTTTATGGATTTCTGCCTGCAATTCCTGGCTCAGCTCTTTCTCTTTCTGGTAAAGTTCCTTAAGTTCAGCCCCGGACTGTTCCAGTGCCGCCAGCATCCCATTTATAGTGCTCGCCAGAATCGATAATTCATCTGCTCCGGGCATTGATACCCGTGCTGAGGGGTCACCAGCCATACCAATCTTATGAATATGGCTGCTGAGACTTGACAGCCGGGACAGAACCTGCTTCTCCAAAAGAAACAAAGTGACTGCACCAAATACCAGACCGACTCCCACTATCATCAACATAAGATAGGCGATAGCGATTTCTTGTTCGTAAGGCTTTTTGGCCAGGTCCCCATTCATCAAGATATTCTCTGACAGAAAATACAAAATCACGATCAGGCCAAGGAACATCGTGCCGATGATGATTCGCGTCTTGTAGCGCAGTGTCATATTCTCACTCTCTCAGCGGTTGGGTTCGGAGTCCCGGGAAATACCACTTCCCCCATTTTTCTCTGAACTTTCGGCGATTTCGATTGAGCGCTCTGTACATCCCAACATAGTTAACAGACCTTACTGATAGACACTTTAAGCGCTGGGGCTGACCTTGTCAAGCTTTCTAGGCACAGCGAGAAAACCCTTCTATGTACCAACTTCGGTTATATCTCATTTATGTACTGGCTTAAGGAAGACTAATCGTTGACAAAAAGAATCCCTTTAGCTTATACTATGTCATAGTGCATGAAGCACTCAATCTGTCTGATTATAAATCTTTCAAAATTAGTAAAGGGGGAATATTTTTCCCCTTTTTTGCGTCTTAAATGCCCAAATTCCCTTAGTTAACAAAAGAACGAAGGAGGCATTATGGAGATAAGCCGAAGAGATTTCTTAAAAGCCTCGGGAGCCGGTATTGGAGGGTTTTTTCTGTTAGGGGCGCTCGACCCTAACTTAATCTTAGCTCGAACTCATAAAGTTCTGCCTCTGAAAAAGAGGATTGGCGAAAAAGCCACCATCTGCCCATATGATGCGTCAGGCTGCGGCTTTATCGTCGCTGCACAGAATGGGAAAGTGGTCAACATTGAGGGCGACCCCGACCACCCCATCAATCGTGGTGCTGGCTGCGCCAAAGGCGCTTCTCTGCGCCAGCTATCAGCCGACAACCCCTGGCGCCTGAGCGAAGTCCTCTACCGCCGCCCGGGTGGCACTGACTGGGAGAAAACAACCTGGGACTGGGCACTAACAGAGATTAGCCGCCGCATCAAGGACACCAGGGATGCTAATTTCACCGAGCGGGACAGTGGTGGCAACACCGTAAATCGCACTGAAGCCATTGCCAACCTTGGCGGTTCTGCTCTGGATAACGAGGAATGTTATCTCCTATCGAAATTGGCTCGGGCACTCGGACTGGTGTATATCGAACACCACGCCCGTCTCTGACATTCCCCCACCGTCGCCAGTTTGGCGGAAACGTTCGGTCGTGGTGTCATGACCAACCACTGGAATGACATCGCCAATAGTGACTGTATTCTGGCTATTGGGTCCAACCCTGCGGAAAATCATCCCGCCGCATTTGGTCACATCACCATCGCCAAAGAGAAGGGAGCCAAGCTCATCAGCGTTGACCCCAGATTCACCAGAACCTCAGCTAAAGCTGATATTTACTGCCCAATGCGTTCCGGCACAGACATCGCCTTCATCAACGGCATGATAAAGTGGATACTGGATGACATTGAACGCAATCCAGGCAATTACAATATGACCTACATCAAGGAATACACCAACGCCAGCTATCTTATCAATCCTGACTTTAAAGGACCGGTTGAACTGGATGGATTATTCTCTGGCTATGCCGGCAGCCGCAATGAAACTGATAATGGTAAGAGGAAATACGATAAATCTACCTGGCAGTTCCAACTTGACGAGAAGGGCATCCCCAAGAGAGACATGAGCTTCAAAGACCCGAACTGCGTTTTCCAGATTATGAAAAGGAACTTTGCCCGCTACACTCCAGAGGTTGTCTCCAGCATCACTGGTGCTCCTGTTGATACCTTTTTACAAGTTTGCCAGACCTTTGCCGCCAGTGGTCAAGTAGGTAAGGCAGGTACTATTCTTTATGCCATGGGCACTGCCCAGCATACTTATGCTTCCCAGAATATCCGCGCTTACGCTATCTTGCAGCTTCTCCTGGCAAACATTGGCGTTGCTGGTGGTGGTATCAACGCCATGAGAGGCGAATCCAATGTTCAGGGCTCCACTGATTATGCGCTTCTGTTTCATATTCTGCCTGGCTACCTGCCAGTATTCCAGAACATTGACACCTCCCTGGAAAAACATTTACAACGGGTTACTCCCAAGAGTAATGACCCCAAGAGCGCCAACTGGTGGCAGAACCGACCCAAGTATGTCATCAGCCTGCTCAAAGCCTGGTACGGCGGTGCTGCCACTAAGGACAACGAATTTGGTTACCACTATTTGCCCAAGATTCAAGCCGGGCAAGATTACTCCCATATCTCACTTTTTGAAGCCATGGACAAAGGAAACATTAAGGGGTTTATGTGCTGGGGACAGAACCCGGCAGTGGGTGGTCCAAATGCTAACCTTGAGCGGCGGGCTCTGGAGAAACTGGACTGGCTGGTGGTTACCGATTTGTGGCATACGGAAACAGCCAACTTCTGGCACCGCCCGGGCGTGAATCCGGCTGATATTAAAACGGAGGTCTTCCTTCTGCCGGCACTCAACTCTTATGAAAAGGAAGGGAGTGTTACCAATAGCGGACGCTGGATGCAGTGGCGCTATAAAGCGGCCGATGGCCCAGGAGTCGCCAGGGATGACCTCTGGATGTTAGACCAGCTTGCCCGAAGACTTAAAGAATTGTACGCCAAAGAGGGTGGCCCTAATGCCGAAGCGATTACTCAACTTGTCTGGGATTATGGTCATGAGCATCCAGACCCCAATGCTGTAGCCAAGGAAATCAACGGCTATGACCTGACTACTGGAAAGTTATTGGATAGTTTCGTCGGGCTGAAGGATGATGGCACCACCTCCTCAGGTAGCTGGATTTACTGCAATAGCTATGTTGAACCGGACAAAGAGCCGGATGCTCCTATACCCGGCAACCGAGCCAGTCGCCGTGATGCCACCCCTGACCCGTTTAACGTCGGGCTTTACCCCAAGTGGGCGTGGTGCTGGCCGCTCAATCGGCGGATTGTCTATAACCGAGCCTCAGTTGACCTTGACGGTGTGCCCTGGGACAAAGAACACCCGGTTATCTGGTGGAAGGATGATAAGTGGGTGGGAGACGTGCCTGACGGTGGCTTTCCACCAATGGCAGTAGACCCGGAAAAAACCAAGTACCCGTTTATCATGACCACAGAAGGACACGCTCGTCTCTTCGGTCCGGGGATGGCAGATGGGCCTCTTCCCGAGCACTATGAGCCCTGGGAATCACCAATTGAAAATCCGATATCGAAACAGCAGAATAACCCGGCGTTCAAGATATGGAGACCGGAAGAGCAGGGAACTCCTGATAAATACCCCGTAGTCTGCTCCACCTATCGTGTCTGTGAGCACTGGCAGGGTGGTCAGATGACCAGAAACATGCCCTGGGTGATTGAAGCCATGCCTGAGCCCTTCGTTGAGATGAGTGAAGAGCTGGCAGTGGAGAGAGGAATCGCTAACGGCGAGTGGGTTATTGTGGAGTCAACCCGGGGACAGGTAAGGATGAAAGCATTGGTGACCAAGCGCTTCAAGCCTTTCCACCTGAACGGAAAAACCGTACATCAGGTGGGCATACCCTGGCACTGGGGGTATACCGGGCTTTCCACCGGCGATAGTGCCAATGTGCTGACACCACATGTCGGTGATGCCAATACCATGATACCGGAGTACAAAGCTTTCCTGGTTAACGTCCGTAAGGCATAAATGGTGGTAGTTTAGTCTTTAGCTGGAGGTAATGATGGCAGAAAGAGCAATTCTATACGATGCAACCCGGTGCACCGCCTGCCGCGGTTGTCAGGTAGCCTGCAAGCAGTGGAATGAGAATGATGAATTTATTCCCACTGAGGAAAACGGGGTAAAGTCCGCCAACTGGGGCAGCTATGAGAACCCTCCTGACCTTTCCCCAACAACTTGGCTGAAGATGGAGTTCCGCGAAGTTGCCCCAGATGGAAAAGTGAGGTGGCTATTTACCCGCCGTTCCTGCATGCACTGCACTGAAGCTGGCTGTGTCAAAGTATGCCCCAGCGGTGCTTTGTATCATCATGAATTGGGATTCGTTGCTTATGATAAGGACATATGCACCGGTTGCGGTTACTGTATTGAAGCCTGTCCTTTTAACGTACCACGTTCTGACCGTAACCTGATTACCGGTATTGCCAAAATGGACAAGTGCACCTTCTGCACTACCTTTGGCCTAGACCGTATTGCCGAGGGCTGGGAGCCAGCCTGTGTGAAAACCTGCCCACCTAAAGCGCTACAATATGGTGAGCGCGATGCTTTGCTCACTGAAGGAAAGAAGCGAGTCGAGACGCTTATAGCTCAAGGCTGGACAAACGCTAACCTATACGGTGAGAGAGAGCTGAATGGCTTGCACGTTATGTATGTCCTTGATGACCAACCGGCAGTTTACGGATTACCGGTGGCTCCCCGGATTTCCCCGGCAACGATTGTCTGGCAGGATGTAATTCAACCACTTGGCTGGGCGCTGGGCGGATTAACAATACTGGGTCTGGGATTGAATTACCTTGTCGCCCGGGCTAATATCATAAAAGAAAAGGAGAAGGAAGATGCCACAAGAAGTTGAAAGATATAGAAAATCAACGCGTATCTTGCACTGGATACATGCCGGCGCCTTTATCCTTTTGTTTCTAACCGGTCTGGTCCTCTTCATCCCGCAACTGGGCATCTTGGCTCAGGATAGCTGGACTCGGGTCATACATCGCATTGCGGCTGCTATTTTCATCATAGCACCTCTTATCTACATTCCGATGAACTGGAAATCGACCAAAGAAGGAATAAAGCTCGCCTTTTCCTGGGGAGCTGATGATATCGGTTGGTTCAAAGCAGCACCAGTTTATTACTTCTTAGGTGATGAGAAGGCGATGCCACCGCAGGGCCATATGAATACCGGTCAGAAGATGTGGTGGTTCATGGTAATCGTCTTCGGCATAATCTTTGTCTTCACCGGACTAGTGATGTGGTTCGCCAAAACCACTGCCCCACCAGCGGTTTTACAGTGGATGGTTTTCCTTCATGATATTGCCTTTATCGTTACCGGGTGTATGCTTTTTGTCCATATCTTCCTTGGTGTGTTTCATCCGCTTATGACCGAAGCCTGGAACTCTATGGCTAGGGGTAAAATATCAGCTGACTATGCCAAATCGCATTACGGCAAGTGGTATGAGGAGGCTGCCAAAGGGAAAGAGGTGAAAAAATAATTGCCGGCAGAGACAGGTGCTCTTATTCGCCATCTGGAGGAAAGGGAGAGAAAAGAAGGAAAGCTACCTCAACTTTTGCAGTTTTATCAAAAGTTGTTACGTGTCCAAGATAAAGTTGAGCAGAGATTAGCCTCGCGACTCGCACCAAGTTTGAACCGCGAGGCTATTATTTGGCGGATAGAGCGTGGCATCCCGCTTATTGCCTTTGCTGAACTCGCCCTTGATTGGCCCCTGCTAATTGATACCTTTAGCGAAGTCACTGCTATCTTTAGCGACCATGCCGAGCTTTTTAATGCTCCTCCCGGGAGCTTACGAGAACTGAAAGCTGATTCCCTTCTTACCAGGCAAAGAGTAAAGGCATGGTTTGAGAAAAATAAGTTACCAGCAACAATTTCAGTTAAAGGTATCAGCAAAACTCTTCTCAGCGCTATCATCCACGCCGTATTAAAGCCTTTTTTAGTAAGTCATGCCAGAACCTTGGTTGATTCTATTGACCAGGAACGCTGGCGCCGTAGTTATTGCCCAATTTGCGGTGGCAGCCCGGACTTCGCTTTTCTGGACAAGGAGCGTGGTTCCCGGTGGCTCAAATGTTCCCGCTGTGATACGGAATGGCTTTTCCAGCGTCTTCAGTGTCCCTTCTGCGGCACCGAAGACCAGAACGCCCTGTCCTACTTCACCGATGAGAAAGGTCTCTACCGCCTCTACGTCTGCGAGCGCTGTAAACATTACCTTAAAACAATCGATTTGCGGCAGGCTAATGATGAGGTTCTGCTACCACTGGAGCGCTTGTATACTTTAGACCTTGACCGCCAGGCTAAGGAGCAGGGATACAGACCTTATGATAGACCTCCGAGAAGCGCAAAAGAGGTGGACAAAACCCGACATACCAAGAAAAACTAAGGTGACATTAGCCAGTTAAATGTTTAATATATAATTAGGTAAGATAATCAAAGAGGAAGGAGGTGAGAGCAGTGACCTGGATACCACTTTCTAATTTCACCTGAAATTGAGTCCCGGATTTGGTGCAGGTTCTGCATCAACCAGCTGCTCGAAGAACCTCCGTCCCCAGAGATATCCGGCACTCCAGATAACAATGTGATTCACCAGTTACCGCTTCTTCAGAAAGCTATTCAAGCGATGGCTCGGAGTTCTTCAGCCATCGCTTTTTGTTGTCTGAATTTTAATAAAGGAGAAAAGTAGATGCCTAACAAAAAAGAGCTTCCACATGCTGACGGCTTAGCATTATTTATTGGTTCCGATATTGTCGGCAGAGGCGAAAATTACGAGTTGGGTAGCCTCCTGATGCAAAAATTCCTTCACACCCTGGGTGGGCACAAACATAAACCGGAAACTATCGTCTTCATGAACAATGGTGTGAAACTGGTAACGGTAGATTCGCCGGTATTAGGGGAACTGCACCAACTGGAAAATCAGGGGGTTAACATTTTAGCCTGCGGGACATGCTTATCACGCCTGGAACTGACAGACAAAGTAGCCGTTGGACAAGTGTCCAACATGAATGATATAACAGACGTTCTGCTTAAAGCTAAAAAGGTTATCTCTTTATAGGTACTGCCATTATTCCATCAGCCGGCAAGCAGTTTCTTCACTAAGTCAACAGCAGAACCCACTGCTTGACAGACGGAACATTTGTGGTATACTTCAGTCAGCCCGGTGCCAAAAAGATATAAGCCGTGAACTCCCCCAATCGAATTCTAAGGAGATGGTGCCTGTGCGAGCTAATTACATTCACTATGGTAGTCCCCAGTTCCGCCTTCTATCGGATAAACAGATAGAGGAATTGCATCTGGCCAGCCTTCACATCATGGAAAAGACCGGGGTGGCTTTTGAAGGTCAGGAGGCACTTGAGCTACTGGGTGAAGCAGGTGCTGACGTCTCCAATCCCAATCGAGTCAAGATTCCCTCCTATCTCGTGGAGCAGGCGCTGCGGACAGCGCCCAAGACTATCACCCTGTACACACGAGAGGGCAAACCAGCCATGACTTTGAATGGCATGACCGTATATTTTGGCGGTATGACCGCCCTTAATGAATATCTTGACCCTTATACCAAGCAGCGGAGAAAGAGTTATGTCGATGACATTGGCGAGATGGCTCGAGTCCTTGATGCCTTGCCCAACATCGAGTGGGTCTATAGTGCCTCAGACCACTCAACCGTACCCGGGTCCGTTGCCGATTTGCTTGGTTTCCTCCAAGCCGTATTTAATACCGCAAAGCCGGTAATGTGTCAGATACTTGAAGTACCAAACCTTCCCCAAATGATAGATATTTGCGCCATGATTGCTGGCGGAGAGAAAGAGCTACAGAACAAACCGTTTTTTGTCAGCAGCTCCATCAGTGTCAGTCCGCTGGTGCAGGGAAAAGACGCCATGGAGAAAAGCCTCATATGTGCTGAGAAGGGAATCCCGAACGTGGTCTATAACATGCCGATGGCTGGAGCTACCTCACCAGCTACCTTTGCCTCATTATTAGCCATCGCTAATGCTGAATTTCTAAGTCAACTGGTGGTCATACAGCTTAAAAAGCCGGGGGCACCGGTTATCTATGGCTCTCAACCCAGCATCATGGATATGAAAACCGCCATCTACTCCTTTGGTGCTCCTGAAGCCCATTATTTTGACGCCGCTCTAACCGAACTGAGCCATTACTATAAACTGCCCTTTTTTGGCACCGCAGGCCAGGCTGACGCTGACGTCATCGATGCTCAGGCTGCCGCCGAAGCCACCTATCAAATCCTGATGGCAGCACTGTGCGGGGCTGATTTCGTTCACGGCATCGGTGAGCTGGGTTCAGGGCGGATGATGGCACCAGAATACGCCATCTTTGGCAGCGAGATTATCGACATGGTCAATGTCATCATGGGTGGCATCGAAATCAATGACGAGACCCTGCCCCTTGACCTCATTGAGCGCATCGGCCCGAGGGGGACTTTTATCTCCGAGAAGCATACCCTGAAGCACTTCCGTAAATTCTGGACACCAACTATCTTCGACCGCAGTGTGGTCAAAGACGAAAACACCAAGCGGTGCCAAGACTTAATGAACGAAAGGACTCTTAAGATATTGAAAACACACCAACCAAAACCTCTACCTGAAGACCTGCTGAAAGAGCTGAAAAAGATAGAGAAAAGCTGGCTAAAACGAGTGGGTCTAGACCAGTATCCCAAGAGAACCAAGGCTTGCTGAGCTACCAGTTAATGGATACTTATCTGCTTGTTTCTCATCCATAATTTTTTAAATGATTATTGACAAATATCATACCAAAGGCGGAAAATATTGACGGTTTTATTCGCCCACCCAATAGATTAGCAGTTTTAAAAGCAAAGGAGAGATACCAAATGGCTGAGACAGCTGATGTGGTCATTATTGGCGGTGGAAGCACTGGTACCAGCATTGCCCTACGCCTAGCGCAAAGAGGCGTGAAAAAAATAGTGCTGGTGGAGAAAAAATACCTTGCCTCTGGACCTACGGGAAAGTCCATGGGAAATGTCCGCCCCTTCTGCCCCATCGAAGAAACCATGAAAATACTCCTGAGGAGCTTGAAAATCTTCAAGAATTTCGGTGAAGAGGTAGGTGGCGACCCGGGATTGGTTCCATCAACCCGGCTCAGGATAGCGCTAGAAAAAGACAAGAAGGACCTTGAAGCCGATGCCGTATGGGAGAAGCAAATGGGCGCCAATATCCGCGTCCTTTATCCATCAGACCTTAAAGAGCTAGTACCTCAGCTTAATCTGGAAGGGATAGGAGCTGCCATCCACTATCTCGACGCCTGTTACCTGAACCCGGTAGCCACCACCGGTGCTTATGCTATGAGAGCTAGAGACCTCGGGGCTGACATCCGTGAGGAAACAGAAGTTACCGGCATTAAGGTCTCCGGGGGTAAAGTCAAGTCTGTGGTCACCAACAAGGGCGAAATATCTACACCAGTGGTGGTAAACGCGGCTGGAGTGTGGGCTCCAAGAATTGGCAGGATGGTGGGAGTAGATATCCCCATTACCATAAAACGAGAACAAATCTGCTCCTTCCTGCGCCCCTGGGACTTCCGTGGCATATTCCCCATTATCCACAACCTCGTCAATGAGCATATCTACCGGAGCGAGGGTAATGACATCCTGCTGGCTGTAGATTCCTTCGAGTTCAAGCGTCCGGAAGCCGCGGTCACCGACCCGGACCACTATAATGAGGAAGCAGATGAGGCAGTAGTCAAGGTATTCCTTAAAGAAATACCCCCCATTCTACCACCCATGAAGAGAGCTTCTTACCGGGGCGGCTACGCCGGCATCTATGACGTTCCCCCCGATGAAAGCCCCATACTAGGGAAAGTCCCAGAAGTAGAGGGATTTTATCTCTGCTGTGGCTGGAGTGGAGTCGGCTTTGGTCAGAGTGCTGCCATCAGTGAGGTAATGGCGGAGCTAATCACTGAGAATAAGACCACACTTATAGACTGGAAAGTATTTCGCCTCAGCCGTTTCAAGGAGGGCAAACCCCTGGTCAGTACTTGGAGAGCACACCGTTAGATAAAATCGGAGAGGAAATAAAAATTAAATGCCCGAAACAGCTGATGTCGTTGTTATTGGTGGGGGATGTACCGGTACCAGTGTCGCCATGCGCCTGGCACAGCGAGGCGTGAAGAAAGTGGTCTTGCTGGAGAAGAATTACCTTGCCTCCGGACCAACCGGAAAGTCCATAGGCAATATTGTTGGTTACGCTCCCATTGAAGCAATGATGAAAGTTATCCAGAGAAGTATAGAGATTGTGAAGAATTTTAAGGAAGATATCGGCGGAGACCCCGGGATGGTACCCACCACTCGGCTCAGACTGGCTCCTGAAGAGCAGAGGAAAGAGCTTGAAGCCGATGCCAGGTGGCAGAAGAAGTTAGGTGTTAATCTTCGTCTGCTTTCCCGGGAGGAAGTCAAGGAGTTAATGCCCCAACTTAATACAGAAGGCATTGGAGCCGCCATTCAATATCTCGACGCCTGTTACCTGAACCCGGTGGCCACCACCGGCGCTTACGCCAATAGAGCCAGAGACCTCGGGGCTGAAATCCGTGAGGAGACTGAAGTTACCGGCATCAAGGTTTCCAGAGGCAAAGTCCAGTCCGTAATCACCAACAAGAGCGAGATTTCCACGCCAGCGGTGGTCACCGCCACCGGACCCTGGTCTCCCAGAATTGGGCGGATGGTGGGCATTGAGCTCCCCATTGAGCCCAAACGGGTTGAGAGCTGCTTTTTCCTCCGCCCCTGGGACTTCCGTGGAGTTATTCCCACCGTGCATAACATGGCTAAAGGACACATGTGCCGGGGCGAAGGCGAAGACATCATGATCGCCTTTGAGATTGAGGCGTTTCTGGCTCCGGAACGTTTGATGAAAGACCCGGACAAATTCAATGAAGATATCGATGAGTCAATCATCAAGATGTGGCTTACCGAATTGCCGCAACTCTTTCCATCAATGAAGCGGACTTCCTATCGGGGAGGTCACGCCAGCCTTTATGACTGTTCCCCCGACGAAAGTCCCATATTGGGGAAAGTTCCCGAGGTTGAGGGGTTCTATCTTTGCTGTGGCTGGAGTGGCATCGGCTTCCAACAGAGCATGGCTATCGGCGAGGTATTGGCTGAGCTGATTACAGAGGATAA